>JAJRYC010000097.1 GCA_024275975.1 Nitrospirota bacterium
AGATTTTCTAACAGATGACGCAGGTAGCTGCAAGGCTCCAGATTGTTTGCCTTGGCAGTCTCAATCAGGCTGTAGATAGCGGCACTTGCTTTAGCACCACGGGGATGGCCCGAGAAGAGCCAGTTCTTTCGACCTACCACAGTTGAAATCTGATATTATTTCCTTCAGAATCTCGGGATTATCGGGGAGTTTTTTAACCTCTGTGAGCATGTGGTTATTATAGCATAACCACTTGTTTTATAGGCATTTTAAATACATATAACCGAATCAGTTTTCTAAATATTTACCCCTCAATTTACGCTTCGGTATGTCAGTCTGCCATGACTTGCCTCCTTTGAATTCTTACGGCTTATCATGACATGCATTCAGCCCTTATGGGTAGATGGGGTTTATTTGACGCTTACGCATAACTGCCTTGCCTGCACCTTAATTCCGTTGTAATAATACGAACAGGCCAGGTAGAGCGATAAGCGGGGCAGTCCCAGTCGAGCGGCTGTAGCCCGATACTTCGGTGCTTCCGTTTCCTGCGCACCGGGAACTGCCCATTCCTCAAAAATAGTGACAAAACAGAGCGGTTATGGGAAAATAAAGGCATTATTAAACAGGTGTTCGAATCATAAATATTGCTTTTGCTGTTTAAAGTTATTAATGTTTAATGAATCTTGAGAATGCCGGGTATCCTGGATAGAAAACCTCGAAAAACAGAGGGGGATATTGAACCTATCACCGAGGAAAAGCCGGATGCAAAACTATAAGGAGTACTTTAGATGCACAAAAAAGACCTGAAAATAGTCGAGAGATTCAAGGAGCTTGTATCAAAAAAAGCTACTGTAAATGAGGTGATGGTGTTCGGCTCAAGGGCAAGAGGGGATGCTACATGGGAATCAGACCTTGATCTGCTTGTTGTTGTGGAGCACCTTGACCATTCCATTGATGAATATATAAGTGAGTGTGCATGGGAAGCCGGTTTTGAAGACGGCATAGTTGTAGTGCCCATTTCAATAACTATTGATAAGTTAAAAAACAGCCCCATTAGAGAATCCGCATTTATTAAAAACGTTTATCGTGAGGGGGTTGCCGTATGAAAGAAGAATTGCTTTCTCTGATACGATACAGGATTAAAGAGGCTCATGAGTCAATCAAAGAAGCGGAAGTTCTTCTCAGGGAAGGTATGAGCATGCGTGCTGTAATGAACCGATTGTACTACGCCATGTTCTATGCAGTGCTGGCTCTTTTACAGGAAAAGCAAATAGGCACATCAAAACATATTGGAGCGATTTCACTATTTGACAAAGAATTTATAAAAAATGGTGTTTTCGATAAAAAATTATCCAGAACTTTGCACCGTGCGTTTGAACTTAGACAAAAGGGTGATTATATGGAAGAGGTTGAAGTTGCAAGAGAAGATATAGATGATATGTTTCCAAAAACAAGAAACTTTGTTGACGAGATAGAGAAACACCTGTTTGAGAAAAAATAATCGTGTATCTTGCAGTCAATAACACAATCCTTAACAATCCCTCTGAAAAACCAAAGGAATACTGGATTTACGATAAAGGGCAGCCGTAAAAGACGTCTGGCAGGTGTCCCTTCGGGCATTACTTCCGAACGGGCAAAAGACTTGACGCACAGACAGGGTTATTTGTTGAAAAGCATTCAGAGAATCCGAGTAAATCTATATTATTCAAGACCTTAAAATGGTAGGCCCGGGCGGTTTCGAACCGCCGACCTCTACCGTGTCAAGGTAGCGCTCTCCCCCTGAGCTACGAGCCTAATGATATTGATTTAACACAATAATGCCGTTTTTTGTCAAGGGCATCCAACGGATTTTATGCGGAATTGAACCGGATTATTGCCGTGACAGGGCGATGGAAAGCTTTTCTTCCTTCGGAAAATACTCCGGGGCGACGCTTAAATCCCCGAGCAGCCTGATAAAAGAACTGGTCCCGTTTCCGAGCAGCCCTTCGTTTACGGAAATCCTGCGGATATTGTACGGCGGCTGTCCCTTTTTATTATGCCCCCCATACGCCGAGAAAATATATTCTATCGAAAGCTTACGGGCGGCAATAATCGTCCTCTCGTCATAATCCTTATAGAGCCTTCCAAAAGGAATGCTGAACATGGGGATTTCGTCATTAATCCTGCTTTTATAAAAATCCAGGCTCCCGGATATTTCATCCAATATCTCTTCATCACTCAATCTCCTCATGACCGGATGTGTGCGCGTATGGATACCAAAGCTGACCAGCGGATTATCCTTCAACTCCTCAATATCCAGGTATGATAAAAAAAGATCACTCTCTGTTATGCTGTATTCCTCTTCCGGGACGATCTGTTTCAGTATATTGCCGGTAACACGCCTGTTTTTTTCTTTGTCGTAATTATTGCGTGTAAAACTGATTAGATCGCCGGCTCTGACCGGGACCCCGTATTCAGCACTTATAAGACCCGCAAGTTCACGGTCGTAACCTCTATTCATGCAGAAGTTGTAAAGATACCTCCAGTATATCGCGTTATCTCCTATGCAGTCGGTTATGAGAAAACAGGTTGAAGGTATACCGTAGGCGGACATAACCGGCACCGCCTCCGTGGCATAGGATTTAGGCCCGTCATCAAAGGTTATGGCAAGCAGCCGCTCTCTCCTCCCGGTATCTCCGGAAACAGACCCGAGAAGCTCTTTCAGACTGACGATATCAAACTCATTTTTCAGGCCGGCCGCCAGCTTCCCGAATATCTCCGGGTGAATATTACCGAGATTTTTTAATGAGAGCCTGTCGCGTCCATCCGTTGAATGGAACAGCAGGATGATATAATCACTCATCTCCCGACCCTGGAGCCGGACATAACAAGCGGGTGGGACACAACACCTTAAGCACCACCCGGGCCTCCACCAGCTCTTTTCTCACCTTCAGGTTTATTATGTATGCACGGAGGAACATATCCGTAGAGCCGTGTCCCGGAATCCCGGGCCTTTTTCTCGGAGTTATACCTCCTGATAATACCGGACTGAAGATTCGCCAGGCAGAGCCGGGCGGCATCCGCATTAAAATCCTTCGAGAGATACAGCAACCCGGTATCAGGCGGCTGCCTGTAAGACTTGATACCGCCTGTTTCGCTCAGCTCCTCTATCGCCTTAACCGCGAGTTCCATGCCTTCCGAGATCACCTTCAGAAATATCGTATTCAGGTCATCACGGCCCTCAAGAAGAGGTCTTGTCTGATAAATTATATCTCCGGCATCAATACCGGGATTAATGTGGTGCAGAGTAACTCCGATATATTCCGGCTCATTGTTGACAATAGGCCATCCATAACTCCATGTGCCCCTGTAATAAGGAGAAAGCCCGGAGTGAATGTTGATAATCGCCATGGAAGGTATCGAAATTATATGCGTTTTGATAACACTGCTTCCGAGCACTGCTATGACGTCCGGCCTCAAATCCCTGATAAATGACGCGAACTCATTGCTGTTTATCCCGCCGCATTCAATATTCAGATATTCGGTCCCACGTCTTTCGACTACGGCGTCAAACGGCGCCCGCAGACAATCCTTTAACGCCGGATGATATCCGAAGCCGGCGGAATACGTCTCATGGAATTTTTTTAGGAAAAAAATGTCCCTTATCCCGTTAATGCTGTTCAGACCGAAGGATTTTTTTGCTGTTGTTAATGAAATTTTTCTTCTCTGATGATCTCCAGGATAGGCTTCCCTTACGACACAGGCTATCTGAAATCTCTCCTGGAGCCTGTTTATGAAACATGTGTGATGA
The DNA here is from genome assembly GCA_024275975.1 of Nitrospirota bacterium. Taxonomy (GTDB): domain Bacteria; phylum Nitrospirota; class Thermodesulfovibrionia; order Thermodesulfovibrionales; family UBA6898; genus JAJRYC01. The sequence continues at coordinate 3,770 of JAJRYC010000097.1, forward strand.
AAGCCGGTCCTTGTAAATAGAACGATCCTCGCCATAGGCTAAAAAAGCCTCACATCAACAGGCTCTCCCTTTTCCATACCGTTCCGATTCAGAGCAATCACGATGGTCCCGTCGGCCCTGACAAGGGTGGTTATCAATCCTGACTTGCCGAGCACTGGCACTGCCCACAACCCGTCGTCCCTCTTCTCCAGCATAACCCTGACGTGCTCTTCCCTGCCCTGCGACGAAGAGATATTTTTTGAAAGTCGGGCCTTTACCGTCCGCCTTCCGGAGAGATAAATCTTCTCTTTGACTCCGGATAATATCTTTAGCACCGGCCGGATAAAAATCTCATGGCAGATACTCACCGCGGCAGGATGTCCCGGCAGGCCGAAGACGGGTATACCTTCAACAACACCGCCTATCATGGGTTTGCCGGGTTTTAACGATATGCCGTGGAATATGACCCCCGGGTCCCCGGCTTCATCTATTATCCTGCCGATCATGTCCTTCACCCCGACAGAGGTTCCGCCTGAGATGACGATCGCATCCGAGTCCGACAGAGACTCTTTTATAACGGCGCTGAGCGTTTTATAGTCGTCCCTGAAGATACCTTTCCTTACCGGTATACAGCCTGATTCCGAAATCATGGCGGACAACAGGTAAGAATTTATGTCCCTCACCTGCCCTGCTCCCGGCTTTGATTCAGCAGGCACGATCTCGTCTCCGGTTGATATTATCGAGACTGAAGGTCTCTCGTAAACCTGTATCACTGTAATGCCAACCCCCGCGCATGCTCCTATATCCTGCGGCCTTAACCTCTGTCCCCTTTTAATCAGAATCTCGCCCTTCCCTGCATCCTCGCCCGCCTGTATCACATTCTCTCCGGGCGCCACCGGCCTCAGGACCTCTATCATCTTCTCGTCTATTGTCTGAACATATTCGAACATAACCACGGCGTCGGCTCCTTCAGGGAGCATCCCGCCGGTAGGAATCCCGGCGGCATAACCATTGGAGAGCCGGAAACCGGCCCTTTCGCCCATCAGTATCTCTCTCGACAGGTTCATGTACGCCGGCATGGCCTCACTCGCGCCGAAGGTATCTTCAGCCTTTACAGTATAGCCATCAACAGTGGACCGCGCGAAAGAAGGCAGGTCCTCCGGAGAGGATATATCCTGTGAGCAGACCATCCCCGGAGAGTCCTCTATCCTTACATCCTTTTCCGGCGGCGTTTTTGACGGCAGGTTTTTTATAAGAAGCTGAAGGGCGATTTCAGCATCAAGAACATTGCCTCTTCCCAGCATATCTTTCATAGCTTTTATTATAACCAAAATCGCAATACATAACCCCGAAAAAGATGTCCGGCGGCGGCATCAAGTCATTTGAGGTGGAGGGAAAACAGTCTGTGAATAAAACTCCCCTTTTCTAAACTTACAATGTTCCACAAGACTGGACACCGGGGGCTCTATTTTAGGCTTTAAAGCTCTGCGCTTTGCTCTCTGCTTTTCAGACCCCTTTGATTATTTTAGGGATGCTTCCGAGGCTGAACGCGTTAAGAATTCAAGACTGTCTGAGCGAAGCGAGTTTCTTGAATTTAGCGGGCAGGCCGGAAGCAGACCGTTAAAAAAGAATCGCGGGGCGCATTTTCTTGGTTCCGTTCTTTTGTGCGTTCAAAAGAATGAACCGGGGGAAAGGGCGGAGCCCATTTAAGTAGATACCCACGGGCAAGCACCGTGGCACTTCTTAAAGATCAAGCTTCGCTTGCCCTGAATCCTGGCTTTGCTGCCACTTAACATATTTGATTATCTCTTCCTCATTCAAACCGATTGTCGAATCAAAATATCCAGGGGACCATAGAACGTTTTCATTCCAATACACTTTTTTAAGCCATTTGAATTTCTTCCGAACTTTGCTGGCACTCTGTCCTTTGAGTCTGCCGATAACACTACTTACCGAATACTTCGGCGGTATGATCATTATCGTATGTATATGATCCACCTGAATATTTTGCTCTATTATTTCTACTCCCGGCATTCCTTCCAATATTAGTGGACATAGCTTTTCTAGATACACTTTGACACCAGAATTCAGGATACGCCTCCGGTATTTTGGTATCCAAACTACATGGTACTCTGTCCGATATACACTGTGTCCTGATAATCTGTTTTCCACAATTCATAAGTATACCAAACTATCTCCGCCGGCAGGATGTATCTTTGGGCAGATGACAGGCGGGTGCCTGCCGACAACAACCTTGCAGAACGGGACCTGCGCCCTACGGTAATAGCACGGAAAGTGAGTTTTGGTTCTTTCTCAGATGCAGGCGCACATACCAGAAGCATCTTGATGACGGTCTGCATACTCTTTAAAAACGGAAAATAGATGTGGCTGTGCATCTCAAAAGCGTACTCGATCAACTCGCCCACAACATCTCTCTTGACCCTTTCCCTCTCCTCTTCACCTCAAACGATCCTTCCCCCTGAAAAACTCTGCCTCCCATACATTCCTGCTCCTTCACCCTTTACTCCTGTGAGTTGCTCATTACCCGTAACTGAATGGTTACCAATCTTGGTTATTTTCTCCCTTGCTTTTGAATCCTCTTTGTTTTATACTTGCCTCATCTAAGGGATTTCATGAAACCAACAAAGTACCTTTTAATAACTATCGTATATGTTTTTATTATTTTTTCATTGATTAATTTTTCAGATGCTGCCGAAGGAATTACTGTCACCGTATATGATTGCACTCAAGAAACTGTAGAAACCGGATATCCACGTCTTTGGGCACTTGTTCCTTATCCTGATACTTATTGGCTTCAAACAACTTACATCTCAGGTGATTGGAAATCTAAAATAGCATGTCAGGAGAGCTTATGCAATGGCAAATCTCTAAACCCATATTTTGGGAACTGTGTCTCATCAAACTCAGAGTACACGATCGTTGGCGTACATGATTTTTGTGCTGAACCAACTCAAGGCGTGTGCCTCGAGGGAAATGCTTATGGGCCTCTTCAGCTTTGCTATCATACAATATATTTTGGAGATGAATATTGTTATTGGAGCTGCCAGGCTTATGATGCAATAATTGATTGTGAGACTTATAGTGCGGAAATCGAGCCAAAAGGTGAGCCTACAAAAAACAGAAGTTGTGATTTTCCAAATCCTAATCCATACCCAACCCTTGATAGCATAGATATATTGATAGAAAAGTTATGTGTTTGTATAGACAAGGATGGTGATGGACATTATGCAATTAATTCAAGTTGTCCCCAAGGAGATGATTGTGACGACAGTGATCCTGATGTTTATCCTGGAGCACCTGAACTTTGCGATGGCAAGGACAATGACTGCGATGGGGATGTAGATGAGGGTTGTTGTGAGGTGGATGTGAGGTGGATGTGAGAGTTTCTCCTTCCGAGGTATGGCCGGATATACCAAAAGCACAATGGACAGGCGCTGATACAGAAGCAGAAGTGGTGGTGAGTCTAACCGAGCCTGCACCATCAGGAGGTTGTACAGTAAACCTTTCCGTAGAGCCTGCTGAATATTCCGGAGGACATAGTCACTATGGAAATAGACCTAAAGGCAGTGTAGCACCTGATAGTATTTCTTTTTCTGATGGAGAAGTAGGGGTGAAGACAGCAAAGTATATTCCTTCAGAAGTGGCGGGTATAGAGAAGATTATAGCAGAGATAGAAGGTGGTGGTCAGAGCGAGGAGTTTGGGATTGAGGTAAGAGTTCCTAGGTTAAGTTCCATGGCAGGAGGAAACTATTATCGTCTTACAGGTCAAACCACGACTCATCCAATAAATCACTATGGGACAGAGTATACTGTAGAAAAAACTCAATTAATGGCAAAGGATTTTTATAAACTATTTGGGGCTACACTTGGGATAAATGATATGAGTTTACAATGGGGAGGTTTGTTTGATATTGGTCCGCCATATGGAAGTTACTGGATTCCACCTCACAAATCACACAGGAAGGGGACAAGTGTGGATGTAGACAGACAAGGAGAAAGTCCTGCCGGAATGATATGGGTGGATAGAAATTATATAAAAAGACGCTGTGAGAATTACAGCGGACATCTTGTCCCAGAAGCAACAATACATTGTGAATTTACAGAGTAAGGAGGGGATATAATCATGAAAAATGCAAAGATTTTTATTCTATTTGTGGGTTTTATCTTTTTATCTTCTCTTGTTTTTGCCCAAGTTCCATCACCACTGAAAGATGTAGAAGTTTCAGCCAGAGTGATCTTTGACAACAAAACAGGCATTTATACATATAGTTACGAGGTGTATAATCCACCAATTAATACCAGCCAAATTTTTAGTTTTGATGTTGATATCTCAAGTGGTCCCGGGGATGCCAATTTTAGTAGGGAAGGACTTATAAATGGCCCATGCTACAATACGTATGGTTCTGAATATCTATTTCAACGTATTAAGATGGTCCCTGTGGGGATAGATGGCTTTCTATTACCCACAAATATTTCACGAAAACGATTACTCTTGCTTTGGTTTTATTTTTTCCAAGTGCTGTAATGACAATATTTTCCATTTTTCCAGTAACTGATCGATCTCCTTCATATTTTTAAACGCTTTCTTGACCA
>JAJRYC010000098.1 GCA_024275975.1 Nitrospirota bacterium
ACTCACAGGCATTATTCATCATCCTTTGCCGTCATCCCCGGATATGAAGACACAACAAAAGAGGCATCGGCGATAGACTGGTCGAAGCTTGCCACCGGAGTTGGCACTCTGGTTTTTCTCATGGCAATCAAAAATATCGATACGCTCACAAAGAAACTGATAGATAACGGCAGGAGTCCCGATACGCCCGTGGCTGTCATAAGATGGGGAACAAGGCCCGACCAGGAGACGCTGGTAAGCACGTTAAAGGATATAGCTCCACTTGTCAGGGAAAGGGACATCAGACCGCCCGCGGTTATGGTGGTTGGTGATGTTGTTAACTTAAGGCAGGAGCTTAAATGGTATGAAGACAAGCCGATGTTCGGCCACAGGATACTCGTAACAAGAGAGCACGCTGAAGGTTTCGACCAACTCGCTGAACTTGGAGCGGAGATTATTCAGTTTCCGACCGTGGATATAACCCCGCCGGAGACATGGGAGGAACTTGACAGGGCGATTAATAATATAAACAGTTATGACTGGCTGATATTCACAAGCTCCAACGGTCTGAAATATTTCTTCAAAAGGCTCTTCGACAGGGGGATAGATATTCGCGAGCTGAAAGGGATAAAGATATGCGCTATCGGGACAAAAACCGCGGCCGAAGTTACCAGCTTAGGGATAAAGGTCGATCTTATACCCGAAAAATTCAGGGCCGAGGGTCTGATAGAAGCGTTTGTAAAAGAGCAAAGAGCAAAGGGCATGGCGCATAGCGTAAAGAGCAAAGAGCAAAACAAAGAGGTCACAATGATTATTTCAACAAAAAACATTGAACATGGAACATCGAACTCTCAGCTTTTAAAGGGCATCAGGTTTTTATTGCCGCGCGCTGAAACCGCCAGGGAGATTTTCCCGCAAAAGGTGCGTGAACTCGGTGGGGTAATCGATACACCTGTCGCATACAGGGCAGTAAAACCCGTAATTCACGGCAAGAGGCTGCTAAGATCATTAAAAAAAGGCAAAATCACCATAGCCACCTTCACAAGCGCGGCCACCTTCACCAATTTCAGGGAAATCCTGGGAGAGAGCGCTCATGAAATGTTAAGCGATGTTGCTATCGCGGTAATCGGGCCTGTTACCGCCAAGGCGGTTGAGGAGGCCGGACTTAAAGTGGATATAGCGCCCGGGACAGCTACGATTGAAGCCATGGTCGAAGAGATAATGAAATGGGCGATCAAAAAATCCACACACTGATACCAGACAAAGGTTAAGCCTTGCCGATTGCCGACCAGGATACTTACAGAACCGATCCGGATCGCCGGCGGACTACCCTTTCAAAACGGCTTTTCAGCCCGAAACTCATGTTCTATCCCCGGATATTCCATATTATATGGACGAACAGCAGAAAGGCCGTCAGGGGCGACTACGACACCGCTGAATGGGTGAAGAGCAGCGTTGATATACTCCGGACCCTCGAAAACGCCGGGGTAAACATCGAAATAACAGGCATGGAAAATATCCGGAAGGTCGACGGGCCTGTGGTATTCATAGGTAATCACATGAGCTTGCTCGAAACCTTTCTCCTTCCCGGCATTGTCCAACCCGTAAAACCGGTCACCTTTATCGTCAAAAAGAGTCTCCTGAACACGCCGGTCTTCGGCCCTATCATGCGTTCAAGGGAACCGGTGGCGGTAGGCCGTAAAAACCCGAGAGAGGATATGAAGACCGTTCTTGAAGAAGGCGGGAAAAGACTTGCGGCGGGCGAGTCCATTATAGTATTTCCCCAGAGTACGCGTTCCACTGTTTTTGATCCCGCCAAGTTCAATACCCTCGGCATAAAACTGGCTTTAAGGTCAGGTGCGCCGGTAATCCCGCTGGCGCTGAAAACCGATGCCTGGCGCACTGGCAGATTCATAAAAGATTTCGGACCACTGGATACGGACAAGAAGGTCCATTTTGCCTTTGGCGGGCCGATGAGCATCACAGATCGAGGCGCTGACGAACACCGCTGGATAATCCGTTTTATTCAGGAAAAACTCCGGGAGTGGAGCAATGAATAAATATGTCTGATTTATTTTCTGATCACCCTGGTCCAGCAGATATGATCGTGCAGCGCACGTTTTTCCTTATCAAAAGCTATCATGACATACCCCATCATCAATATAACCGCGCTCAACAACCCGGCGAAATACCGCCCGAAGGCCCTGAGATAACTCACCCGTCCGCCGTCAGGCGTAACTATCCTTAAGCCACAAATCATCTTCCCGGGAGTGGCCGCGAACCTTCCCACAAAAAAGGTAGTGTAGGTTACGGGAATAATGTATTGAAAGAAGACCAGGGCAGCCGGGACAACGCCAAAAGGCGCAGCATCAATACCCAGAAGAAAGACCCCGGTAATCACAAACAGAAAACCCCCAAGGGACGTAATAGCAATATCAATAGTTTTCGCCAGGAAACGTATCCAGAACCCCGCATAATCCATAACGGACCGCGAATCCCCTCCATCACTTTCGCTCTGAAAAAACACCGGCTTGCAGGCCGCGCATATCCTGAAATCCCCGGAAAGAGTCATTTCCTCATCCGGACATATCTTGCCGCACACAGAGCAGAAGGATCCTCCGGAATCTTCTGTCCGTACCGGGACCAGGGTGGTCTCGGCCTCCGGTGAAAGACCCTTGGGCGAATCTACTGTTATGCCGGACTTAACCCTTCCGTAGGACCGCCATCTTGAGATGACCTCATTCCATACGAGTGTGTCATCGGAAACCACCCCCTCCTCCACCAACCGGCCTATGTCTTCGTCTGTTAACGGCCCAATCTTTTTGCTGCCATCGACATAGTACCAGTGCATAATTTCCTACTATATATTTTTTGCTTCACTTCACACTCCCCCCTGTTTTTCGCAATTCAGCCGGTAGGGGCTTGTTATTAATTCCTGGTAGTATATTTGATGTTTGTACATAAATTGCTGTTTTTTATTTTCGGGCCCAATTGTTATGTTTATAAACAGGCCAGATTCTCTATCTTATCCTGCCGCCGACCGAAAAATAAAATGAAATTTAATGATTATAGATTCCAAAAGATTAAAATCAAGGCGCCA
>JAJRYC010000012.1 GCA_024275975.1 Nitrospirota bacterium
AGGATAAGCATGGGTATTACAATAAGTTTGTGCGATCTTTTCCTTTTAGAGAATAAGATGCCACTTTTCTGGCCTAGTTGCAACAACGAAGTGACAAGGAGTTACAGAAGCTATCTACATGGTGATGGTGTCTGTGCTCAGGGTAATGATGCTTTGGTCCGACCTGATTCAATGGGAAAATGGAGGCAGGGGGCAATATCAGCAAAGCTGCAGCAGGGCGGCTTTTGGAAGGATTTTTAAAGTCAACTACAAAAGCACTGGCCCGGGGAGAGCAAATCTCCCTGATCGGTTTTGGCAGATTTTATACTGTCGACAGGCAGGGCAGGGCTTGCAGCAATCCGCAAACAGGGAAGAAGATGGTCATTCCGGCCCAGACTGTGGCCAGATTTAAGCCGGAGAAAAAGCTGGCTGAAGCGGTGAAGAATAATAGATGATTAAAAACGACAGTCCCTGAAACCCGTCAGCGGTCACGCCTGCGGAGTGCAAACATCTTCTCGATGTATTTGCTCAATACATCATGCTTTTGAGCGCGTGGAATTAAAAGGTTGTTTTTTTTGCTATATACACTTGCGATATAGTTCACTGTGCTATATATTTATTGTATATAGCAAGTGAGGAGGTAATTATGTCTTTAGGATCAGTATTCATAAACAATCGGACACAGGCGGTACGACTCCCCGTAGATTCACGCTTTCCAGAGAATGTTAAAAAGGTAACTGTACGTGTCGTTGGCCCTGACAGGGTGCTTTCTCCTGTCGAAAAAACATGGGACAGTTTCTTTATGTCTCAAGAACGTGTCAGTGATGATTTTATGACAGACCGGGCAACACAAGACCAGCCTGAAAGGGAGTCTTTTTAATGCTGCGCTACATGCTCGACACTAATATTGTGATTTATGTCATAAAGCGTCGACCTGTTGAGCTTTTAGAAGTTTTCAATAACCATGTAGGTCAGATGTGTATTAGTTCAATCACCTTAGCCGAGCTTCTTCACGGTGTGGAAAAAAGCACAATGCCGGATCATAACCTTCTACAAGTTGAAGATTTTGTTTCCCGGCTTGAGGTTTTGCACTATGGCGATAAAGCGGCGGCTCATTATGGTGATATAAGGGCCGACCTTGAGCGCAAAGGTTCAACTATAGGTGTTAATGATTTGCATATTGCAGGACACGCACGAAGCGAAGGTTTAACGCTGGTTTCAAATAATACTCGTGAATTTAAACGAGTTGACGCTTTGAGGCTAACAAATTGGGTTGAAACAAATTGAGCCTGGATCTTGGACGCTGGCCCTGTGTTGAGGGAGAAAGGGTAATTAAATAATACGGATAAGGTTATTTCCTGCTGAATGGGGCATGGCTCGACCCTGAGGACGTAGAGCGGCATCTCAAATAGAATTTGTCCAGTCTTGTAAGGCTAAGCGGTGGATTACGAAGCTTCAGCCATGACCTTGCTAAGTTTCAGTGAAGCTCTTTTCGCTCAATTCCATGTAAACGGAAGTATGGACGAGATAATATCATTACTTTGTTAAAACTCTCATAAATTTTATAATTGTCTTGCGTATTGTCTTTATATTTTTTAACGTATTACAAATGCAATGCAAAGCAACAGGGAGATTGTAAATGAAATCTGCAACCATACCGGCACTCAGAGTTGAACCAAAATTTCGAGAGGCTGTCGAACAATCGCTGAACAGCGATGAAACGCTGTCAAGTTTTACAGAACAAGCCCTGCGTGAACAAATCAAACGAAGAAAAATTCAGGGTGAGTTCATTGCCCGTGGTTTGAAATCCCGGGATAAGGCAAGACAAAGTGGAGAATACTACAGTGCCGAGGATGTATTATTCGGTCTCGATGCTATGCTGGCCAAGGTAGAAAAGAGTTGAGCTACCAGGTTCGTTATACAAGAGAGGCCAAAGAAGATATCGAACGTCTTTACGCTTTTCTTCTTGAACGGGATATTCAGTCGGCACGTCGCGCTAAGATTGCTATAGTCAAGGCAATGAAGTTTCTTGAAGACTTTCCATTTGCCTGTCGGAAGGGCTCCTCAGGCGATCCTTTTCTCCGGGAAATGCTCATTCCTTTTGGCAACGGCGGTTATGTTGCACTCTTTGAAATCGAGAACAAAGAAACTGTTACCATATTGGCTATACGGCATCAGCGAGAAGAAGATTACCATTAATCTTCCCACCCCTTATGCGGAATGATTCAGTTTGTCGCCATAGATCTCATTTTATTTAACTTTAAGGAGATACAGTTGACGGAGAGACACCAAACTCTTTTGCAAAATCAACACCACTGGTTCCGGGACGGTCTTTAGCGTAGATGCACCATTGTAGGGCCTCGGTAATAATTTGTTCGGTTGGCCGCTTGTGAGGGCCATTAGAACCAGAAAACAAGTCAACGCTCCTGTTTTATATCACTTTAGTTCAGGGCTGCCTTTAGACAAGTACCGATAATACGTCGGCTTGTTGATGCCCATTACTGTACAAATTTCTGCGATCGTATGTTGCCTGCTGTCGGCCATGCGTAGCATAGTGGCAACTTGGTCTGGGGTCAATTTTTCTTTTCGACCGCCAAGTCGGCCACGGGCACGGGCAGCAGCAAGACCGGCTTTTGTTCGTTCTCTAATCAAATTTCGCTCAAACTCGGCCAG
>JAJRYC010000099.1 GCA_024275975.1 Nitrospirota bacterium
CCACGAAGACCCAAGCCGAAGTCCTATCGGCCTTTGGCCACTATGTGGATGACAGTGGGGTCTTACAACCGGTGCGCAGCTAAAGTACCGTCAATACTGGCTATGCGGCGTGGTCTAATAAGTTATCTCTTAAACTCCTGTGTAAGGTTAACTGAAATATGTGCCCAATCCGGTTTTTTTAAAAAAGTGTTCGACTATTTCAGGAGAAAATCAGATGAACTGTACATCTAAAGGCAGAATTCAGGGACATGCTGTCTATTATCGGCTATGGATAGCTGTTGGATTAAAATATAAGAAGTTATGAGCTCTGGTAAGGCTATCTGTTTTCTGCAGTCCTGTCTGAAAACATAAACGGTTTGTGCATTATCACACGGTTTCTTCCTTCCCTTTTTGCCTGATACAGTGCTGCGTCCGCCAGCTGAATCACCCCATTGATGGACCTTGCGTCAGCAGGAAAGCTTGCTACCCCGCCGCTGATAGAGACAAACCCCTCTGGCTGTTTTTCCCTGTGGGCAAAGGGATGAGCGGCGATTATTTCCCGGACCCTTTTGGCGTAGACAAATGCCTCTTCTTTTGAAAGCTCTGGCAGCATGACGATAAATTCCTCACCACCGTAACGGGCAAGAACTGATGTCTTTCTTGTATGCTTGGATACCAGATCACTAAGTTCTTTCAGGAGCTGATCGCCCTCGGCATGGCCGTTGGTATCATTGTAGTGCTTGAACTTATCGATATCGAACATGAAGATCGAGATCGGTGTATCCTCCAGAATGGATTTCTCCACAAATCTCTGTACCATGTCGAAGAAGTACCGGCGGTTATAGAGTCCGGTCAGCGGATCGATCTCCGCCTCTTTTTTGGCGCCACTCAGGAATTTCTGATTGAACAGCGCCACGCCGACAATATCGGCGATCATTTTAAGCAGGCTTCCTTCATTACCACTGGGGTCGCTGACTTCCCCTGCGCCTATCACACCAAGCAGTCGGTTGCTGAACTGGATTGGCGCAGCCATATAGAGCTGATCCCCTGTCCGCTCAACGCCGTTTTGACCGGTCGATTCGTTCCCTTGCCCCCCGATCCTGACCATGCTATGCTGGCCGGCCCTGCCGATCAGACCTTCTCCCATGGCGCATGTAACCTGCGCCTTTGACCTGCCGTCCGGTGATACCCTCCTTAAAAGGTTGTCCTTTTCGTCATAGATATAGAGTTCAACCGTATCAGTGGCGAGGATGTCCCTGACCAGCCGGATGATAGTGGTGGTTATTTTGTCAAAGTCGAATGTGGTATTCAGGTTCAAAACCACCGTGGGGACGTTCAGCATGAAAACCAGGTAGCGGGTGTTTAGCTCATTTAGATGGCGTATTTGGGACTGCAGCGACCGGATCTGCTGGTCCTTCAGGGAAATTTCCCTGGTATAGCCGCTATCCTCCTCTTTTGCCTTGTCCTTTTCTTCCTTGCTTCCTTTTTCCAATCGCTTGACGAACAGGCAGAGGAAGTAGATCGCTGCAATAATAACAATGAAGACGTATACCATGAATGTCAGGTTTTTTGTGATTGATTGCAAGCTCTCCATTTATTAACAGTTTTCTCCCTTCTGGTCCAGCAGGCATCTTCTTTATATTATTATCTTATAATATTTATTGGATATTATAAAGTAATCCGACCTCGCGATAAAGATGGCAGAGATAAGCGCATCTGTAGATTATACCAAAAGTCTTAATAATTCCATTGGCGAGATTGGAAACATATTGATATTACTGGAATGAGCTGTTTTTATTCAACAAAAAGGGCCTCCTTCTCCGTTTTTCTGGAGAAGGAGGATAGCTGGGAAGGAACTGCTTGTGTTCAATGTTCAAATGTTTTATATTCTGGTCATGCCAGTACATGGATGTCCCCGTACAAAATCATATTGTAAGTCTCACTTTCCACGATATTTTCGACCCCGGGCGTTAACCTGTTCCGAAAACGCTTTACTACGTCATAAATTCCCCACTATCTAATCTATATCTTAAAAATCGCTGCTTGTCAAATAAAAAATGATTCTGCTCTTATCCTGATTCTCAGGCCTATTTATTTAACGTGATTCAGCAGGCGGCAAAAAACCGTTTTTTCAGGGTATAATTATATAACGAAAGGAGTTTTATGAGCAGAAAGGCCATTATATTACTCTTCATCTTTATCATCGCTCCCGTCATCTTCTATTTCCTCTGGCCTTCCGATGAAAGCAGGATAAGGAAACTCGTCAAAGACGGCGCGGCAGCAGTTGAGAACGAGAATATTAATGATGTTATGTCAAAGGTCTCGTTCAATTATTCCGACGACCATGGACTGAACTACTTATACCTGAAAGAGGAGATGAAAGGGATATTTCAAAGGATGGACCATATCATGATTGAATATGAGATCGGAGATATGGAAATTAAAGATAAGGCCGCCACTGTCGTGGTTGACATACGTGTTATAGCGACTTACGGGCAGGATACAGGCTATTTCATGGGGGATGCTGCCGATCCAGTGGAAGTGCTGTTCACACTGGAAAAGGTGAGAACCAAATGGCTTGTGAGGAGCACGACGGGCCTTCCGGTTTATTATTAACCCGGTACCCTGTTTAAACTTTAATGTGAGACAGGTATTCCGTCCTTTATTCTATAACCCACATAGCGCAGTTTTTTGCGGAATGCCGGAGTCTGTTTGAGTACCTGCCGTATTTTTAAGTCCAGACGTCATGATTTTAATGGCTAAAGCAATGAAGTTCCGGTAGATGGCAGGGGGATCATACTGCTTTCTGTATTATTTATTGTATATAATATAAGCAAAAAGAAGAGAGTCTGGAGGTATTATTTATGTCTTTATCATTTGAAAACGCCGCTTCCTGCTGGAAGGCGATACTGTCGGATGTCTCAAAAAACAGGGGATTGCTCTCTGAAATAGAGGTTTTCGCGAAAGAGAATACCGCGCCTGCCCGGATCGTATTCGGCACATCGGGATGGAGGGGGGAGATCGGCACTGATTACACCTTCAACAATATACGGATTGTCACTTCGGCGATTATCGAGATGTTTAAAAGCAATGATGGGCCTGTCATGCGGGCGATGGGTGTGTCGGGTTTTGACGATATCAGAGATCGGGGGATTATTGTCGGACATGACAACAGGTTCCTCGGCTATAATTTCGCGATGGAAGTTATGGGACTGCTGCGGAAAGAGGGAATAAAGACATGGTATGCCGGTGAGGCGATCACCCCTGAATTCTCAGCCGGAATCGAGATGCTGAACGCCGCCTGCGCGATCAACCTTACTCCGTCGCATAACCCCGCGAACTATGCCGGTTTTAAGTTCAACCCGGCTGACGGAGGGCCTGCCGGCACCGAGATAACAACAAAGATCGAGGAAATAGCCAACCGGATTATGGGAGAGGCGACTGTAGTTCCGCCGGTGAAACCGGCAGAGATCGAAAAGATAGATTTAACTTCATTTTACATGCGGTATATAGAGGAGAGAAAAACTATTGACATTCCCAAAGTACTTGAATTTATTAACAACAGCGACTGCTTTATCTGCGTGGATAATGTACACGGCGCGACAAGAGGACGGCTGCAAAGGATTGTTGGAGAATCCCCCAGGATCAGGTACCTGAGAACAGAGGATGATTTTCTGTTCGGCGGGATTGCCCCGGAACCGTCGGAAAAAAATATGACGGGAGTGGAAAGGTCCTTGGTGCGAGCAGCTCAGGAATGAAACTCGGGGTGATTATGGACCCTGATGGCGACCGGATAAGATTTTCTGATGGCAGCATGCAGATACCCATGAACTATTTCGGGGCGATGGCCCTGCATTTTCTCCATGTCCATAAGGGAATCCAGGGGGTCGTGGCGAAATCAGTAGGAACAAGCAATTTTGTGAATGCCATCGCTGAAAAACTCGGAGTGCCGGTAAAAGAGACCAGGGTAGGCTTTAAGAACTTCAGGCCATATATGTTAAAGAACTCTAATGAAAGGGCGATAACCGCATTTGAGGAGTCTGACGGCATATCCCTGTATAACCACACACTCGAAAAGGACGCCATATGCGGCCTGCTTATCGCCATCGAGATGATGGCTGTTACGGGCAGGAATCTGAGTGAATATCTTAAAGATTTAATGGATGAATTTGGCTATTACTACCCTGACCGTTCCGGTATAGCCGTAGACCGCTCGCTGGCGGGAGAGCCTCTGGTCAAAAAACTCTCGGTGTTAAAAGAACGTTATAAAAAGGGGACCGTGCTGGATATCGGCGGCGTCGCCAGGACTGTCTGGGATGTGATCACGGTTGACGGTATAAAACTTGTCTTTGATGATGGCTCGTGGCTGATGATAAGGCCCTCGGGCACGGAGCCCAAGGTCAGATTTTATATCGAGGCAAGGACGGAGGAAGGCAAAAAGGCCGTCTTCGAGACAGCGGAACAGATGACCAGGGAGGCGCTGGGGATCTGAAAGGGCCCGGCATCCGGTTCAGGCTTTAATCAGGTATTTGACGGTCAGTCCCTGGACGAGGATCGAGAAGACAACCACCATATAGGTCATTGTGAGTATTATTTCGCGCTCATACCCCTTGGGCAGGGAAAGCGCCAGCGCTATAGAGATACCACCTCTCAGGCCGCCCCATGTCATGACCCTGAGAACCCCGGGGCTGAACTTTTTCCTGAACCTCAGCAGGCAGACGGGTATTCCTATGGAAGTGAACCTGGAAAACAGGGCTACGGGGATTGCGATAATGCCGGCCAGCAGATAACTTGTGGAAAATGTGACCATCAGGAGTTCAAGGCCTATTAATACAAATAATACGGCGTTAAGGATTTCGTCTAAAAGCTCCCAGAATTTATCAATATTCTCGCGTGTTTTTTCAGACATCGCGAATCTGCGTCCGTGATTTCCGATCAACAGTCCCGCGACAACGATGGTTATGGGTCCGGAGATATGCATTGCCAGGGCCAGGGCGTATCCGCCTGTAACCAGCGCGAGGGTCAAGAGTATTTCCACCTGGTAATTGTCCACGCTTTTGAGGAGCAGGTAGACCGCCCAGCCGGCCATTATCCCGAATACGGCTCCGCCAATCGCCTCTTTCAGAAAGAAGAGGGAAACTTCGCCATAAGTCATATTATGTCCGCCCGTCGCTATGCCCAGCAAGGCGATAAACACCACCACCCCGATACCGTCGTTAAAGAGCGACTCTCCCGCGATCTTTATCTCGAGGCTTTTCGGAGCGCCTGCTTTTTTGAGGATACCGAGTACGGCTATCGGGTCGGTCGGAGATATAATCGAGCCGAATAAAAGGCAGTAAATATATTTCAGGTTAATCCCCAGAATTCCTACGACGAGATAGGTCAATGTGCCGATTGAAATGGTCGAAATGATGACGCCGAAAGTTGCAAATATCCCGACCTCCAGTTTTTTCTCGGAGAGTTCGTTAATATTAACATGCAGCGCGCCGGCGAAAAGCATGAAACCGAGCATCCCGACCATCAATGTCTTGTTGAAATCGATCCCTGCAATTAAATCCAGAAATTGATTGTCAGTCCCGATACCAAGTTTTCCCAGGATTAACAGTCCCAGTGACATTATAAGCGAGATGAACATCAGGCCTATTGTATCGGGCAGCTTTATAAAGCGATGATTGAGATAGGCGAATAAGGCCGCAAGCGTGATCAGCACGGAGAATACATTGAACAGTTCCATAGAACAATATTATACTTATTTTGATTTTCGAGTGGTATCTGCGGGCCGGGACTTTAAATCGAAAATCACCGGACCTTAGTGCCGGTTTCCCTTCTTTCCTTGACAAAGAACCGCCCGCCCGATATAATTTTTTAATAATAATGAATCAGGAATTACAAGAAAACTACGACCTTGGCAATAAGCTTTTTGAAAAAGGCAAGTATAGCGAAGCTGCACCGTTACTTGAATCTTTTGTAAAGCTTTTTCCACATTATGCGGATGTCCATAACAAGCTGGGGATAATAGCGAGCTTTAAGGGTGACCTTAAGAAGGCGTCTGAATATTTTGAGAAGGCGATCGAGATTAATCCTAAATATACCGAGGCTTCTCTGAACCTTGCGGTGACCTACAATGATCTCGGCGAATTCAGGAAGGCGCGGGAAGTATTCGCCATGGCCGCACAGATTGCGCATCCCGAAGCGAATGCCGTCGATCCTTTTATAGCAGGAAAACTCGCGAATGAACATTTTAAAGTCGGAAATATCTACCTGGAATTCGATATGAACGATGAGGCGATTGAGGAATACAGAAAGGCCTTGAAACTACATTCAGGACTGGCGGACGTAAATACAAAACTCGGCATCGCCCTGAGGAATAAAGGCCTTGTTGAAGAGGCGATAGTCCATTTTGTTAATGCCAAGACAATAAACCCGAACTACGGTGTCGCCTGGGTGCAGCTTGGCTTGTGTTATTACATGCAGGGACTTATCGGCCTTGCCTTTGAGGAATGGGAAAAGGCGCTTGAATATAATCCTTCACTGAAAGAGGCTGAAACCTACC
The DNA here is from genome assembly GCA_024275975.1 of Nitrospirota bacterium. GTDB lineage: Bacteria > Nitrospirota > Thermodesulfovibrionia > Thermodesulfovibrionales > UBA6898 > JAJRYC01. The sequence continues at coordinate 6,533 of JAJRYC010000099.1, forward strand.
TGAAGCTCGTTAAAAAAGAGGATAAGTAATCCGGTTGTCCCTGCTCGAAGTAAGGGATCTTAATATCTTTTTTAAGACGACTGAATCCCCGGTCCCTGTTGTATCCGGACTTGATCTGCGGATCGCGGAGTCGGAAATCTTCGGCCTTGTTGGTGAAAGCGGATGTGGAAAGAGTATCACGGCCCTTTCGGTCATGGGGATACTCCCCCCAAACGCATCAGCGGAGGGCGGGATATTTTTTAAGGGAAAAGACCTCCTGAAGCTCGACAGGGAGTCGATGAGACGGCTGAGGGGCAAGGAGATATCAATGATATTTCAGGAGCCCATGACATCTCTTAATCCGGTCTTTACGACGGGTTACCAGGTCGCGGAAGTGCTTATTACCCACCTGAATATCTCAAAAAAAGAGGCCATGGAAAGGGCGGTTGAGCTGCTCAGGGCCGTCAGAATATCTTCTCCTGAAATAAGGGTTAAGGAATACCCTCACCAGATGTCGGGTGGCATGAGGGAGCGTGTGATGATAGCGATGGCGGTGGCCTGCAACCCGTCCCTTCTGATAGCGGATGAGCCGACGACCGCCCTTGACGTCACAATTCAGGCGCAGATACTCGAACTGATACAGGGGCTGAGGGAAGAACGCGGGATGTCCATAATGTTTATAACGCATGACCTCGCCATAATTGCGGAAAATGCATCAAGGGTGGGCATCATGTATGCCGGGAGGCTTATGGAAACGGCCGCCGCCGCCGAGATTTTCAGTAGTCCCTCGCATCCTTATACGATCGGGTTATTGGAATCCCTTCCAGGAAAGAGGGGGGAGATGCTGAACCCGATACCCGGTTTTGTGCCGAGACCCGAAGAACTCGGGAAGGGTTGCAGGTTTTCGGGTAGATGCCGGTATGCCCTTGATGAATGTGAAAGCACTGAACCCGCCCTTATTGAGATCTCGAAAGGCCATTTTGTGCGATGTATGAGGACCTGACAGATAAAATGGAACTTCTGAAGGTAAGTTCTTTAAAGAAATATTATAGATCCGGAGGCGGATTGGGAGGCAGGGGCAGCCTACTGAAGGCGGTTGACGGCGTTGATTTTTCGGTCCATGAAAACAGTGTCTTTGCAATGGTCGGTGAAAGTGGCTGTGGCAAATCTACTATCGCAAGACTTGTTCTCAGGCTGATAAACCCCACCTCAGGCTCTGTTTTGTTCAGGGGCCGGGATATTTTCAGTCTCGAAGGAACCGCCCTGAAATCTTTCAGGAAATCCGTCCAGATAATATTTCAGGACCCTTTTGCGTCACTGAATCCGAGGAGAACTGTGTTCGATACTATCTCCGAACCCTTGCGAATTCACAATCTTGTGCCGCGCTCCCGGATGGAGGACGCGGTTGTTGATATTATCGAAAAGGCCGGCCTCAGCACCGGAATATTGAACCGCTATCCCCATGAATTCAGCGGGGGCCAGAGACAGCGGATATGTATAGCAAGGGCGCTTGCGGTATCACCCGAACTGATGGTGGCGGATGAGCCTCTTTCAGCTCTGGATGTATCGATACAGGCGCAGATACTAAATCTCCTGCTGGAACTCAAGAGGACCTCGAAGATAGCCTTTCTTTTTATAAGCCATGATTTGAGCGTTGTCTACTACTTCAGCGACATTGTCGGGGTCACGTACCTTGGAAAGATCGTCGAATATTCAAAGACGGAAGATTTGTTCTAAAATCCGCTTCATCCTTATACCTCCGTCCTGCTTGATTCCGCCCCCAAAATAAGGCGCGGAGGGGAGGGCGGAATTCACTCGGTGCCATTGAAAGGTGATCTGCCGGGTCCGATGGAAATTCCTTCCGGATGTCCGTTTCACCCAAGGTGTCCGGAACGGTTCAAACCCTGCGACAATGTAATCCCCCGGTTGGAAGAGTATCAAGGGAGGCTTGTATCGTGCCATCTCCGGAATCCGTACTGATTCTCATAATGCACGGATTGCGATAATCAGAGGTTAGAGAGTCTCAATCTTATTTTTAATTTCCGGTCCGGCCCAGTCACGCTCGCCCAGAAACTTTTCTACAATGATGCCGTCCCTGTCTATTATAAACGTGGTGGGGAGGGAGAAGACCTTGTATTTTTTATAGACAGTACCGTCACTGTCAAAGACTATCCTGAAGTCATAGTTTTTTTTTGCGACATATTTTTTGACGTCATCAATTGAAATATCGGCGGAAACGGCGATAATCTCGATTCCGTGCGCCGCCATATCATTGTAAAGCCTGTTGAGGGAGGGCATCTCTGCTTTGCACGGCGGACACCATGTTGCCCAGAAATTCAGGAGAACAACTTTGCCTTTCAGTGAAGAGAGGCTTAGTTCTCTGCCTTTGAGGTCTTTCAGTGTAAAGTCGGGGGCCTTATTTTTCTCCAGTCCGTCTATTTCAAAGGGCGAGAACCGTCCATTGGATTTGTCGCCTGATGGTGAAGGCCCCATTGCGGTTAACAGGATAAAGCAGATTATCAGTGAAAGTTTTTTCATGACCCCCCGTATGCTTAAATAACGCGAACCATGAAATTAAGATGAATAGGACGCGTTCCCCGCCGTATTTTTTCAGGCGGCGGAATAGCATTTATTTTAATGATAAAACAGGAATTTATCAATCCCGGCCGGAATGAAGGGCCGAAGCTTCAATCCGATCAAGGGCGCGCGCTTTTAATTCTTAATGGACGCCTGTTGCCGCTTCCTTGACAAAGTAGCGTATGGATTGATACCATTACCCATTAATGTATATATAAATGCCTGATAAGAAAGGGTTTACAACTGATCTGCATTGACTAAAGTCTTCTGCGAGTTCTTCCATCTGATACAGTTAGAAAATCAGATATTCCGGTTATCATGATAAGTAACTTTAAAAAAATATTCACACTCTTTTCAAAACGTGAGCGGCGTCAGACTTTCTGGATATTTCTGGGCATTATGGGTATGGGCCTGACTGAAATTACCGGCATCGCCTCAATCACGCCTTTCATGGCGGTTGTATCAAATCCTGACATTATTCATTCCAATAAATACCTGCATCAGGTCTATACTATCATGAATTTCACCAGTCTGAACCAATTCATGTTTTTCCTTGGTGTTGGGATCATTTTCGTAATTGCCTTTAGTAACGGATATTCAGCATTTGTCATTTGGATACTGACGCGATTTACTTTTTTGAGAGGATACGCTATTTCCCGGAGGCTGCTCATCAAATACCTCAACCAGCCGTATGTTTTTTTTCTGAACCGGAATACCGCCGAGTTGAGTGAAAATATTCTTATGGAGGTCAACAGGGTAATTACAGGTGTGCTTATACCCAGTATGGATGTGATTACCAGGATAGTTATTACTGTCAGTATACTGGTGATGCTTATTATTGTTGACCCGGTGCTTGCCATATCAGTGGCCTTTGTGCTCGGTGGCTCTTATTCAGCGGTTTTCTGGTTTGTGCGCAAGAAACTGAGCACGATTGGGGAACTTTGCGTAGAGGCGCGATCGCAGTACTTTAAGGCCGCAAGTGAAGCTTTGGGTGGTGTCAAGGATATTAAGCTTTTGGGAAGGGAGTCTGTCTTTATCCGGAGGTTTTCGGTCCCGTCGCGCAGCTTTGCAAAATATGAAGCATCGTATATTACAATTGCCCTGATGCCGAAGTATGCGCTTGAGACGATAGCTTTTGGGGGAATTCTGCTTATTGTTCTGTACTTGATCGGCGTTAAACAGAATCTTGAACACGCGTTACCCCTTGTTGCTCTCTATAGTTTCGCTGGTTACAGGCTGATGCCTTCGTTACAGAGGATGTTCAGCGGTCTGGCTATAATCCGGTATAACCTGCCCGCCCTGGATTTGCTGTACGATGATCTTACCAGGCAGGGCGACTACGCAAGCATTGAACTGGAGAGTGATGAACAGGTGGAACCTCTGAGTTTTAATGATAAGATAGCGCTCCGCGATATTGTCTATTACTATCCGAACACCCAGGCGCCTGCCGTCGATAAGCTGAATCTTGAGATCAGGTCTAATACGACTGTAGGGTTTGTGGGGATGACGGGGTCCGGGAAAACCACTACGGTTGATATTATCCTGGGGCTTTTGTCGCCTTCGGGTGGGACGTTTGTTGTTGACGGCGTCGATATCACCCAACGGAACGTTCGTAACTGGCAGAGGAATTTAGGCTATGTTCCTCAATCCATTTACCTCACGGATGATACTGTTAAGCATAACATCGCTTTTGGGGTCGCGGATGATAAAATCGATAATGATGCCGTTGAGCGGGCCGCCCGGATAGCGAACCTTCATGATTTTGTGGAGACCGAGCTGCCGGATAAGTACGAGACGGTTATCGGCGAACGCGGGATCAGGCTCAGCGGAGGCCAGCGCCAGAGGATCGGTATTGCGCGGGCGTTGTACCATAATCCCAAAGTGCTTATCTTTGATGAAGCGACCAGCGCGCTGGACGGGATTACGGAAAATGCCATTATGGATGCGATAAAAAGCTTGTCCGGCAAGAGAACTATTTTAATGATCGCGCACCGCTTAACGACTGTGAAGGAATGTGATGTAATTTATATGCTTGAGAAGGGAAAGGTAATAGCCCATGGAACGTATTCGGAATTAATGAAATCGAATCCCAGGTTCCGTCAGATGGCCAATGTTTCCCTGCCTGATAGCGTTTGACCGCCATGATGATAATTGAAGATATCTTTCTTTCGCGCCTTACCTGAAAACCTGTGCGAACATCCGGAAATAGCATTGCCTATCTATCATGCGGTATAGTACAATATACTTATTAAATGACCTTATAAGATAAAACAATGGGTATCCACAAACTTTTCAAACGAATTCTTAGACGCCTGCGCCGCAGGCCGGTTATCTGGGGAAATACCCGGCGATTAAAGCCATTCAGTAATTCTTATGGTTTTGATAGGGGTAAACCGGTAGATCGTTATTATATAGAAAAGTTTCTTCAGGGTTATAGTAACGATATATACGGGACATGTCTGGAGATACTCGATTGTACTTATACTAACCGATTTGGAAATGACAGGGTAAAAAGGTGTGATGTTCTTGATATTGATGAAAATAATCCCAAAGCCAACATCATATCTGATATCCAAGATGTCTCAATTGTTGCGGATAATACCTACGACTGTTTAGTTGTTACTCAAATGATACAATTCCTCCCTTCTCCGGAAAAAGCCGTTAAAGAAGCATTCCGCATGCTTAAACCGGGAGGCGTGCTCCTGACTACCGCGCCATGTTTAAGCAAAATTGATCCTATAGCCGGTGTTGATAATGATTATTGGCGTTTCACTCAAGCCAGCGCCAAAAAAGTTTTTGGATCTGTATTTGGGGAGGAAAATACCGAGGTTCATATGTATGGTAATCTTCTTTTATGCATCGCCTTTCTGCAGGGATTGGCTCAATGCGATATCAAGCAGAACGAATTCGATTATTATGACCCTGATTTCCCCTTGCTTGTATGCGTTAAAGCAAAAAAGCCTTTATAACCTGTTTCAACCATTAGTTTTCAATGTAAAAAGGAGCTATTCGGTTTTTTGAAAATAATTTACTCAAGGTGGGTTAATGAATAATTTCCTGCGTAGGTTTTTACTGAATCATGAGGGTAAAATAAAATATTTCCTGATATCCCTGGGACTTTTATCGATTTTTTCCGGTTTTTTTATCGAATTCTCATGGTTGAAAGAGATAAGAGACGCTTACGCTAACGATTGCAGTCGCTGCCGGATACTTGATATCTCTTTAACGATTTTCACTGTCATCGGTATTGCCGTCATCATGTTCGCGATCAGGTATCTTAAGAAATTATTGCACGCGGAAGATAGATTTGACACGATTATTGAATTAACCATCCTGTTCATTCTTGCTCTTTTGTTGATTTCATCCCAGATCAGATATTTTGATAATGATGAATATGAACATCTTCATAATGCATGGTTAATGATAGAAGGCACCTTTCCCCTTATTAGTTCGACCTCGTTCCATACGCCGCTGATTCAATGGTTTATTATCCCATTTATGAAAATCACCGGGGAATCGACAATTATAATCCAGACAATGAGAGTAATGATGTTCCTCGTTTCAACCGCGTCGTTGTGGCTTATATATAAAATAACGGAAGAGTTGTTCCAGTCCAGGACCACCGCTTTGCTGGCTGTGCTGCTGTCGGTAAGTAACCTGGTATGGATAATGGTTACTCCCGAGATCAGACCGGATAATGTAATGATCTTCTTCACATTACTGTCGTTCTGGGTCCTGATCCTGTATTATAAAAACCCAAAGGCCGGATATCTGGTTATTTTCGGGCTGCTCGCTTTACTCGCCGTGCTCGGAAAACAGAATGCGATTGTTTTTTATTTCGCCCTGGGCCTGGTTTTTACTTATGAGGTTTTACTTAAAAATAAGGCCCTGGCCATAAAAACAGTGATTGTCGGAATAGTCGTTCTTATAATCATATTGCAGGTGGATGCCCTGAGGATGTTTTTTGAAGTTAATATACGGAAGCACATCATACCGAACGATATTAAATTTTTTCCGACCGCCGACCTGAGAAAAGTCTGGAAGTTCAGTCCGGCTTTATTTTTCCTGTTCTTTTTCCAGTTGATGTATCCCATGAAGCTTGGGAAGGGATATGAGATTTTCAAGAAATATTTAATAAGCGTCTCCCTGACGAGCCTTATTTTTTTGTTCCTGATGAACAGACCATATCTGCAGGAATTTCTGACCATGGCCATATTTATGAGCATATTAGGGGCGAACGTTCTTGCGGACATGAAACGAAAATTAAACTGGAAGCTGGGTTATTTCGTTATTGGCGTGATAATATTGTCGGCTTTGATATATATTCCGAGGACTTCGTTCAGGCATACATTAACGGATGATCTGCGGACGACTAAAGCCATTCTTGAGATGTCGGACAGGGACGATCTTGTCTTCGATTCATACGGCAAGCCGATATTCAGGCATCATCCCATGGAACCTGACTACCTTGTGTATACGCGGTTTTTCATTGAAGATAAGTCCAAATATAAAAAATTCTATGCGGTCAAAAAAAGTGATGTAAAATTTCTGATAAAGGACCACTATTATCCTGATTATCCACTCGAAATGAGAAACTGGTTTGAAGAGAATTTTGTGCAGACAAAAGAAAACCCGAATATTTTTATCCGGATTGACCGGAAAGAATGACAGGCAATTCGCTGGACAATTCGCCGTCTTGACGTAGCCCTGAAGAAGTTTTTTGATTGCGGCGATCCTCAGCAAGGCTTCGCACGAGTGTATTGTGATGAGTGCCGGCACGATTATCTATTAATTTTTAGTTATCGTGGCCGATTGTTCTGCCTAAGCTGCTACGAGAGGAGGGTGCTCCAGTTCGGTGAACTTCTGGTTTCTTCTGTGCTCTCTCTGTTCCCCACCGCCAGCATGTATTCAGTATTCCCATTATGCTTCGGGGGTAGTTCAATCATAACTGGAAACTATTGGGAAAGCTCTGTCTTGTGGCCCGCTACTGCCTCCTGTGAAGATTTTCCGACTGTATAATAATTGACGAGTATATCGTCGGAACGGGTGGAGTTTGCACTGAAGCCGGTTTCGGCCAGGGGAAAATGTCAATAAACTGACATTTTCTTCTTGACTCATGGCGCAGTGTATGTTAATTTGCATTATTAAACGGGGGAAAAAGATTCATTATGGCTTTTTTTGCTGAAACCGAGGCGTATTTTTTAGCCCCCAAAAAGTAAATTCTTATCACTAGCCATAGCTGAAATTTGCCGGATGGTTTAGTAATGTTAAAGAGAGAATAAATGCATGACAGAGCTAAAATAATCGCAAAAACACCGGAGGCAAAGAAATCCGGATCTGTTCAAATACGAAAGAGTGAGTTTAACCACCCTATTGCTTCACCTATAAACTGTATTTTATCCCTTCAAAGAACTATTGGTAATCAGGCAAGTCAGGGATTATTCAAATCCGGAGCTATACAGGCAAAGCTTAAAATCGGGCAGCCCAATGATATTTATGAGCAAGAGTTGCAGGTGCAGCCGCTGGAAGAGGAGATGCGGATGAAGGGGGTCCCTGGCGGAAGTCCTGAAGTCTCATCCTGCACACCCGCAGCGGGAATTCCTTCGACAAGCTGCTCAGCCTATATTAGAAACTCTTGGTGGCTCCCTATGGCTTATGTCCACAACGCAACCTGCGCCTGTCGAGTAACCCCCAATTCCCCGACCGCCAAGTGCGTCCGGAAATCCTTGCAAGACCGTTTGGCAGCCACTCCTGCATGGCTGAAAGTCGTTGCATTTGGACAAAAGCCCAATGATAATCCAGCAAATCCAATACAGTATGCTGCATATCAAGTTTTCGTGCAGACATCTCTAACTCCCCGTATTTATCGGGATCACGTTGCTGCTTATAGTAGCTGTTGTTGTCCGTCAGGTCCTGCTGCCTATCCAGCATGGGTGGGTGTGACATCCGTACCGACGTCCTGCAGTGCTGTAGGATGGTCCATTAGACAGTTTGGTTCATGCCACGGGACGCCAGGGAGGTGGTAAGTGATAGATAGCCAAGGTAAAAGAAATAGGGGGCGGATGTTTAGGTGTAGCACAATGTCTCCTGCCTGACCCGGAATCCGAATATTTTCATCAGGATTGACCTGGAAGAATGACAGGCAGGTCGCTGGACAATTCGTTGCCTTGACAAAGCACTGTATTGATGTTAAATTTAACAAATAACATCGCGGGTTTAAGTTATAATTTTTCATAGATGTTAACTCTTTTTTCTCCTTGCCAAAAAGAAAATATTAACGATATTAAGCAGTTTTCAAAACAGACAATTCAGATTAAGGAAAGGATGTGTAAATGGCCGTAAAGGAGCGCCTTCCGGATGTCGCAATTCTTGTGGTTAACTGGAACAGAAAAAAAGATATACTTAATCTTCTAAGCGCCCTGGAACGTCTTGATTACGGGCGGCATGAAATATTTATTGTCGATAACGCATCCACCGACGGATCGGTAGAAGCTGTAATGGAGCTATATCCCGGGATTAAAATAATCCGGAATGAAATTAATCTCGGCGGCACGGGCGGATTCAATAAGGGACTTCAGCACATTCTTCAGGAGCAGGACGGGAAATTTGAATATGTCTGGCTTTTAGACAATGATGCCCTGGTTGATGCCCTGGCATTAAGGGAGCTTGTGAATGTCGCCGAGCTGGATAAAGCGATAGGAATAGCGGGGTCTAAAATAATGAATCCGGACAATCCGGATATCATTGTTGAGATGGGGGCATTTATCGACTGGAAACATGGCCATGTTAAGCCTTTCATGAGAAATACCGGAAACAGGGAAGATTTGAGGGATTATTATGATGTCGACTATGTCGCGGTATGCTCGGCCCTGGTGAGGACCGACGCATTAAAGCGGGTTGGGTGCATGGATGAGCGCTACTTTATCTTCTGGGACGACATGGACTGGGGTATTACCTTTAAACGGCATGGGTATCGGGTCGTCGCCGTCAACCGGTCCGTGGTTTATCATCCCGCGTTCACCGAAAAAAACAAGACCGCCGCCTCATATTATTACGCCAGACGAAATCCGCTGCTTACATTCAGCAAGCATGCAGGTATCTTTTATCGGGTGCTTTCTCTATTTCAACAGACGCGAAAAACCACGAAAAAGATATGTTTTCTATTGGTAGCCGGCAAGCCTGAATTAGCAAAAGTCTATTTATTATCAATTATCGATTTTCTTCGCAATAAGTGGGGTAAATATGACCATCAAATTGATTTAACGAATAAAGAAAAAGCCGTTATCCGGGACCTGTCTGTGTATAAGCGGTTTATAGTCACGCCGCAGGGCGATAAAAAATCGATTTTAAAGATAATTCAACAGATTCGACAACATGTGGAGGAACCTTATATCGCGCTGTTGATTCAGTCGGACCGTTTGTCACTCTTCTCCGGGATTGAGGTGGATGAGGTCATACCGGTAGGCAATAAAAAGAGATTCGGGTCACTGAATACATTGATAACCCTTCTCTGGAAGCGGTTTGATATTGCCGTGGCGCCGCCTGAAGGAACCGACCGGACATTCGGTTCTTTGTCTTACGCGGTAAGGGACATTCTGACTTTCGAGGAAGATAAAAACCTTTTCAGGCTGGATCAGTCGGATGGTAATCCATGGAAGATTGTTATTTCATATGCCACGGGAGAACTGACTTCATTGATTGTATTTCCATTCATCTTTTTAGGCAGTTTGCGTTACAGGGCCGCAATTAATCAAAAAATATAAAAATTCCATGTTTATGTTTTTTAAAAAAAAAGATACAGGGAGATAATGATATCCAATCGTTATTATAGCCGGGTTTACGCCTTCCGAGACCGTTTTCCCTGAAGATAATTGTTTTTTTCTTATAAAATTTTTAAATAAGGCAATTCGCTTTCTTGACTTTAGTTTATAAGATTATTTAACCTATTTATATACGGAAAATTTAACCGCAAATACGGACGTTATGTTAAAAAAACCTTTAAGAATGCTCAATGCCGCGATTCAATTCAATCTCTCTAAAAAGAGGAATCTGATTAAAGTCGGTCACAGAATAACCCACAGGTGCAACTACAAGTGTTCATACTGTTCGCTCTGGAACGACGACGTTAAGGAGCTAGACACGGACCAGGTATTAAATCTTGTGGACGAGGTCGCCGATATGGGTTGTGTTGCATACGCAATAAGTGGCGGTGAACCTCTTATCAGAAAAGATCTGCCTCTTATCCTGGAAAGGATAAAGAAAAGGGGCATGGTGGCGAGAATCGTTACAAACGGTTCTTTTGTGACGAAGCGAATTGACGAGATATGTGATAACCTTGATCTGATAAATTTCTCATTTGATACGATGAATCCGGATTTCCCTGAAGACATGGGAAATATAAAGGTTTTAAACGATGCTGTAATCGAAGGCATCAAGGTCGCGGTCAAAAAGATTCCTCATGTCGGGCTGAATATAGTCATCACCAGGCTGTCGGCGCTGGAACTTGATGACATCGTGAAATTCGGCACCTCGCTTGGTATTAAATCGTTCACCTTCTTCCCTCTTATAAGCCATTTTCATTATAAAACACCGGAAGAATTCGCTGAAAACTATGATATTATTTACGGCGGCATAAAAAATTACAGAAATGCCATTTTAAAACTGAAGGATCTTCGCGCCAAAGGTTATCCCATAACCATGAGCGACCTGATGCTCGATTCCTTGTCTACATTCAATATTCCGAAGATGAAATGCATTTCCGGCTACCTGAGCTGTGGCATATCCCCTGATGGCAGGCTTGGCACGTGTTATGAGTTTTTTAAAGAGTGTACCGGCTCGTATAAAGATAAAAGTTTCAAGAAATTATGGGAAGAACTCGGAAATAACCTGAGTGTGGTGGACAATTGCAAGGGGTGCCTCCTTCACTGCTATTTCGAACCTAATGCAATATTCTCTGCCATACCGGGGCCTTTTTTCGCTTATGGCAAAAGGTATTTTAAGGCCTTCCTGAGGTGAATATCAGATGAATGTTTTGCTGAAAATTTTTATGCTTTGTTTTCTGGAAGGAGATCGCTTATGAAAGTTCTGCTTATTAACCCACCGATCAGCATGACAGAGGACACAATACCTCTTTTTAATTCAGCTCCCCTCGGCCTTGGCTATATCGCGGCGGTACTGGAAAAAGAGAATATTGATGTGAAGATTATAGATGGATATGTTAAAGGCCTGAAAAGAGAACAGATCGAAGACGCGATTGAATCATATTCTCCCGACATTGTCGCTATTAGTGTTGTGACCCCGAGGGCGAAACAGGGTTTGGAGATTTCGAGAATCGTCAAGGAGAAGAGAGCTGATATTTGCACGATCCTTGGCGGACCGCATATCACGGCGCTTAGCGATGAGGTTATCAAGCATAAGGAAGTTGATATCACTGTTATCGGTGAGGGCGAGTTCACCATGCTGGAGCTGGTAACGGCAATCGCCGATAAAAAGGATTTAAGGTCTGTGGCAGGGATTAAGTATAAGAAAGACGGTGAAGTAATCGAGACTGAAAGCAGACCGCTGATCAAGGATTTGGACCAGATTCCCCACCCGGCCTTTCATCTCCTGCCGATAGGGGAATACAACCCGTATCCCTCAAATTCAAAAGGCCGTCCCGGGAAGTTCGCCAACATCATAACAAGCAGGGGTTGTCCCCATAAATGCACTTACTGCGACGTCAAACTTACCTTTGGCCGGTCCTTTCGTGTCCACAGCCCGGAGTATGTTATAGAAGAGATTGAATATCTTTATCATAACTATAATGTCAGGAATATCTCCTTCCGTGACAGTATTTTTAATCTGCGAAAGGAGAGAATTAAGGAGATATGCGCTTTAATCGTCAAAAGAGGGCTTGATATTTCCTGGGAATGCAACGGCAGGGTCAATTATGTGGACGAAGACCTCCTGAGGACGATGAAGGACGCCGGCTGCTGGCAGATACAATATGGTGTGGAATCCGGCAACCAGGAGATACTGGATAAAGCTGCCAGAAATACAACCATCCAACAGATAAAGGACGCCTTCAAACTAACCAAAAAGGCCGGGCTTGAGGTGCATGGATATTTTATGGTGGGTCTGCCCGGAGAGACCAAGGCGACAATAAAGGATACGATAAAACTTGCAAAGTTGATCAGTCCGGACCTTGTCGGGTTTACGATAGCGGTTCCTTTTCCCGGATCGGAGTTTTACGAATGGGCTGTTAAAAATGGTTATCTGAAAATAGAAGACTGGAACAGCTTTGTTTTTAACAGCGCGATTGTGGAAACTCCCGAATTGAGCCGGCAGGATGTGCTTGATGCCCAGAAGCACGCGCTGATGAGTTATTATCTGCGGCCTAAACAGATAATAAAACTGATAATGAAGATGCGGACAGTGGAAGATCTGAAAACCAATATAGGGTACGCGAAGATACTGCTTTTCAAATTTAAGGATATATACCATGGTTAAAGAACCGGGATAACAGGGCAGGCATGCGGGCCGCTCAAGTTTTAAGATCTATATTTAAATGAGACGCTTCCTATTCTTGACTTTGGTTTATAAGTTTATTTAACCTATTTATAGACGAAAAATTAAATCGCACATGCGAACTTTATGCTAAAAAAACCTTTAAGAATGGCTAATGCCGCGATTCAATTCAATCTCTTTAAAAAGAGGAATCTGGTCAAAGTAGGTCACAGGATAACCCACAAGTGTAACTATAAGTGTTCTTACTGTTCATTGTGGGGCGACAACATCAAGGAACTGAATACCGAACAGGTGTTAAACCTGGTGGACCAGGTGGCTGACATGGGCTGTCTGATCTATGCGATAAGCGGCGGTGAACCACTTCTGAGAAAAGACCTGCCGGAGATCCTCAAACGGATAAAAAAGAGGGGCATGATGGCGAAAGTCGCTACAAATGGTTCACTTGTAACAAAGAGGATTGACGAAATCCGTGACTATGTGGATATGATGAGCTTCTCTTTCGATACCATGAACGCTGACGTTCCTGAAGATGTCGGCACGATAAAAGTCCTGAACGACACTGTAATTGAGGGCATTAAGGCCGCAGTCGAACAAGTGCCGGCTGTCTCGCTTAACGTGGTGCTGACGAGATTGTCTATAATGGAGATTGACCATATTGTTGAATACGGCTCTAGTCTCGGCATCAAAACTTTTACTTTTTTCCCGATGATTACACATTTTAATTATAGATCACCCGATGAACTTGAAAAAAGTTATGATGAGCTATACGGTGGCATAGAAAATTATAAAAATGTCGTGTTGAAAATAAGAAAACTGCGTGATCAGGGGAACTCCATCACGATGAGCAACATGATGCTTGATTCCATGTATACATTCAGGATACCAAAAATGAAGTGTATTTCCGGCTATCTGAGTTGCGGGATATCACCTGACGGCAGGCTTGGGACGTGTTATGAGTTTTTTAAAGAGAGTACCGGCTCTTTTCATGACAGGAGTTTTAAGGAATTGTGGGAAGAACTGGGACATAATCTGAGTGTGGTGGACAATTGCAAGGGGTGTCTCCTTCACTGTTACTTTGAGCCGAACGTAATATTTTCCGTGAGCCCCAGGCCCCTTTTATCATATGGCAAAAGATATATGAAGTTGTTACTGAAATAATGATCAGTATGAATTTAAAAAATTATTCAAAAGGTGATAAAGAATGAAAGTATTACTCATTAGCCCTCCGATCAGCATGACGGATCATAATCTGCCCCTTTTTAATTCGTTGCCATTGGGTCTGGGATACATTGCTTCCATGCTGGAGCAGAACAACATTAATGTCAAGATCCTTGATGCGTATGTTGAAGGGTTAGATAGCGAAAAGCTTGGAAAGGAGCTTGACGCTTATTCTCCTGACATGGTGGGAGTCAGTGTTGTGACGCCGAGGGCGAAACAGTGTCTGGAGATCGCAAAGATAATCAAGAAGAAATCTCCGAATACGTTGGTGGTGCTGGGCGGTCCGCATATAACCGCTCTCGGGCAAGAGGTTGTCACACACGATGAAGTTGACATAGGAGTTATCGGCGAGGGCGAATTTACCATGGTGGAGCTGGTTAGGGCCATAGAGAACGGAGATGACCTGAACAATGTCGCCGGTATTATTTACCAGGGAGAGGATGGACAGGTAATCAGGACCAAAGACCGTGAGATGATAAAAAATCTGGACGACTTGCCACGACCTGCGTACCACCTGTTGCCGATAGGAACGTACAATCCGCCTGCTGCGTGGTCGAAGAGGGCTGATGGAACGTACGCTAATATAATAACAAGCCGCGGCTGTCCTCATAGCTGTACTTATTGTGATGTCAGGATTACCTTCGGCAGGAGATACCGGGCGCACAGTCCGGAACACGTGGTTGATGAACTCGAATACCTGTATAAGGAGTTTAATGTCAGAAACATCTCCTTCAGGGACAGCATATTCAACCTGAACAAGGAACGGATAAAGCAGATATGCAGGCTTATGATTCAGCGGGGTCTTGATATCTCCTGGGAATGTAACGGCAGGGTGAATTATGTGGACGAAGAGCTTCTGAGGGTCATGAAGGATTCAGGCTGCTGGCAGATTCAGTATGGTGTGGAATCCGGCAACCAGGAGATACTTAACAAGGCGTCAAGAAACACAACCATTCAACAGATCAAGGATGCGTTCAAATTAACCCAGAAAGTCGGTCTTGAGGTCCACGGTTACTTCATGGTTGGTCTGCCCGGTGAGACGAAGGAGACACTGAAGGACACGATCAGGCTTGCAAAGCAGATTAACCCCGACCTTGTGGGATTCACGATTGCTATCCCGTTTCCTGGAACGGAGTTCTTCGAATGGGCCAAGGAAAATAAGTACCTGAGGACCGATGACTGGAACAGTTTTGTTTATAATACAGCAATTGTCGAGACCCCCGAGTTAAGCATCAATGATCTGCTGGCCGCCCAGAAGAAAGCACTGAGGAGCTATTATCTGAGGCCGAGTCAGATAATAAGAAAGGCGCTGAAGATGAGATCATTCAATGACCTGAAGATCAATCTGGGATATGCAAAGGTGCTGCTGTTCAGTTTCAAGGATATATACAAAGGCTGAAGAGCTGATGCGGCAAGCAGTCCTGAATTGCCGGGATTTATCTGTTTTACCTCTGAAAATGCCTTTTATCCTGTCCTATCAAATTAAACCCGGCCACCTCTTTTATCTGTATAAATTTAATCGATGGGTGCCCATGTCCGGGGATTATTAATTTTTTTTATTAATCTATTGACCTGTGTTGCGCAAGGTGATAGACTGATAATATAGAGCAATCTCACGCGAAATAGAAGCCTTTAATTGTATTCTATCGCCCGACAAACGACGACTTTGATAAAAAATACCACAATGAAAACCGTTACGGTCATTTATCTTCTGTAATAATGACTGAATTTGTAAATCTTAAAGACAAGGAGAAACATTATGGGAAGATTAAGTCGAAGTCTGTTATTAATCCTTACTGTGTTACTTGTGACTGGATTCGCCGGCATAAGCCATGGCAAGGGACTTTATCTGAAAGATGAGATAGTCGTCAAGTTTAAAAGTGGAGTGACCGCTGATGTGATCAGAGGAATAAACAGGGCGCATGGTGTTTCAACTGTTGCCGTGAGCAGAAAGGGGATTTTTAGCCGCCTGAAAGTTCCGACCGGAACGAGTGTGGAAGAGCTTGTGGCCGAGTATTCCGGAAATCCCGATGTTGAATACGCGGAGCCTAATTATCTGGCCCATACATACTTTACTCCGGACGACCCGCTATACCCTGTCCAGTGGCATCTCTACAACCCGGAGTATGGTGGAATAAATATGGAGGCTGCCTGGGAGATTCAGACCGGTGATCCTGCCGTAATAGTAGCAGTGATAGATACAGGCGTGGCGTATGAGGATTATGCCAGCACTTCCGGCAGGACCGTGACTTACGAGCAGGCCCCGGATCTGTCCGGTACAAATTTTGTGGCCGGTTATGACTTTGTAAATTCCGACACTCATCCTAATGACGATGAAGGCCACGGCACACATGTTACCGGGACTATCGCGCAGAGTACGAATAATTCTCTCGGCACGGCCGGGGTGGCCTTTAATACATCCATCATGCCGATTAAGGTCCTTGACAGCAATGGTTCTGGAACATATACGGACATTGCCGACGGAATTTACTTTGCCGCTGACAACGGAGCGGATGTAATCAGCATGAGCCTGGGTGGTTCAAGCGCGTCAATCACGATGGAAGACGCCCTGGCCTATGCTTATAACAAAGGAGTCACAATTGTGGCTGCGGCCGGAAATGACGGTACCAGCACGATCGGTTATCCTGCCGCCTACGATGCTTATGTGATTGCGGTTGGCGCTACCCGTTACGACGACACTCTGGCTTATTACTCCAACTATGGTGCTAGCCTTGATATAGTCGCGCCTGGTGGAGATACAAATGTTGATCAGAACGGAGACGGTTATGTTGATGGCGTTCTCCAGCAGACCTTTGACGCCAGCCCTACCGATTGGGGTTACTTTTTCTATATGGGGACATCGATGGCGACACCTCATGTGTCCGGGGTGGCTGCGCTGGTTATAGCCAATGGTGTCACCGGCCCTGATAATGTCAGGGAAGTGCTGCAGAGCACGGCCAGGGACCTGGGAGCAGCTGGCTGGGATTCCACATATGGCTGGGGTATTGTGGATGCCTATGCGGCATTGACTTACTCGACAACACCCGGCAATAACCAGCCAGTGGCGGATGCTGGAGGGCCTTATACTTCGGTCGTCAATGAAGTTGTGACATTTGACGGCTCCGGCTCATATGATCCGGACGGAGATCCGATAACTTACCAGTGGAATTTCGGGGACGGAGCGACCGGAACAGGGGTAGCTCCAACGCATATCTACACCTCATCCGGACTTTATACAGTTAGCCTGCTTGTAAACGACGGCACACTTGATTCCGATCTCTCTTTAAGCACTGCAACTGTAACAAGCGATGTCAATAATCCCCCTGTTGCCGATGCCGGACCGGACCAGGCGGCTCTGGTTAGTGAAATTGTGACATTTGACGGCTCTGGCTCATATGATATCGACGACGGCATAGTCGCGTATGAATGGAACTTTGGGGACGGCTCAACCGGCAATGGGGAGATAACCACCCACGCGTATACGTCCGCCGGGATATACACTGTTGCGCTTACAGTTACTGACAATAGTGGAGACGCAGCTTCCGATACGGCTATAGTCACCGTGACGGAACCTCCCTCACAGGTTATGCATGTGGCCGGTATTGATATGGACCTCAGGCTTTTTGGCCGAAACGCTATTGGACGGGCAGGCATAACTATTGTTGACTCCGGCGGTTCTCCTGTTGCCGGCGCTTTAGTCTCGGGTTCATGGAGTGACGCCACTTCTGATTTTGATTCCGGGACAACGGACACGTCCGGGAAAATCTTTTTTGATTCGGACAGGGTGGGAAGGGTTGCCAGCGGAACAACATTTACATTTACCGTAACGAATGTAACACTGAGCGGATGGAGTTATGATTCCGGTGCTAATGCCGAGACGAGTGACTCAATAGCCGTTCCTTAAAGACAATTAAAAAGACCGTTCCGGCTTTTCGACCGGAACGGTCTTTTTTTTAGCCCATCATATCTTTCAGATCTTCTTTCGCTGTAGTAGTTAATTTCAGGTTGAATCCGTCCTGAAGAACTTTCAGTACTCCCGGTGTTACAAATGCCGGCGGTTTGGGGCCGAGATAGATATTTTTTACTCCGAGACTGAAGAGTCCGAGGAGTATCGCGACCGCCTTCTGTTCAAACCAGGAAAGAACAATGCTCAGCGGCAGATCATTCACTGAACAGTTGAATGCTTCGGCAAGTGCAAGCGCGATCTTGACAGCAGAGATCGAGTTATTGCACTGGCCTAAATCTATCAAACGCGGTATTCCGTCGATATTTCCGAAGTCTAAATCATTGAACCTGTACTTTCCACATGATGTGGTAAGTATCACACAGTCCTGTGGTACGAGCTGCGCGAGTTCCCTGAAGTATTCGCCTCCCTTGCCCGGGGCGTCACAGCCGGCTATTACAAAAAATCTCTTTATTTTGCCTGATTTTACGGCCTCTATAATCTGGGGCGCGAGCTTCAGGACATTTTCATGATGAAACCCGGTGGTTAATGTCCTGTCTGATGATACATTGGCCTCCGGAAGCGAAAGCGCCTTGTCGATCAGAGGCGTGAAATCATTCTTCTCGATCTTTTTTACTCCTTCCACACCGGTTATGTCATATGAAAATGTCTTCCCGCTGTATGTGTCTTTGGCCGGCATAAAACAGTTGGTTGTGACTAAAATCGCACCGGGAAAATCATCGAAAACCCTCCGCTGATCATACCACGCCTTACCAACATTGCCTTTGAGATGGCTGTGCTTTTTCAGTTCAGGATAACCGTGAGCAGGCAGCATTTCAGAGTGAGTATAAATATTAATGCCCTTGCCGGCTGTCTGCTTAAGCAGTTCCTCTAGCGCGTAAAGATTGTGGCCTGACACCAGGATGCACTTCCCTTCAACTTTATCTTCCGATACGACTACAGGTTCCGGCACCCCGAGTCTCGATGTGTGCGCTTTATCGAGTAGGTCCATCACTTTCACTGTTGCTTCACCGACCTTGAGTGTCATTTTGATGTTCTCGTCCAGATTGAAATTGACATTTGTCAGCGTGGTGTAAAGGGCTTCCTGGGTGATCGCGTCAACCTCCGGATCAGTATGCCCGAGTTCCTTCGCGTGATGCGCGTACGCAGCTACACCTTTTAATCCAAAGATCATAATGTCCTGAAGACTGGCGATGTCCTCATTCTTGCCGCATACTCCGATCTTCTTTGTACACCCTCCTTCTAACGTCTGTTCACATTGATAGCAAAACATAATGATTGTTCCTCCTCTTACTTGATTTTATATTTCTATTTAAACGCATTTACTCATCAGGAATATATGATATATATCATATAGCAGAAAAATATCTTTTCCGCAAGGGAGCTGATCATGATTATGATAACTGGAAATAGTGATTTTCAAAGAATTAATCGTAGCCATTAAAGCCATCCAGCGGACTGTCTATGGCCGGATTATGAAAAATTCCGCCCTGAAATAGGTTATAATATGACCCGGAATTTTAAAAATGGTATTTGAGGGTCTTTTAGAAATTACTTTAATCAATAGATGATATTGAGCCGGATATCCATATTTGAAAACTATTATCATTCCGGTTCGGCGGTTTTCAGGCGCGACTATATATATATGGGAAAATAAGAGGTGAGGATCGGATCTTTTTATCTTGGGAATGGTGAATGTGAGTTTGTGGTCTGGGCTCCATTGGTAGAGAATCTGTCTGTAAAAATTGTTTCGCCTGTTGAAAGGCTATTGCCGATGGAAAAGGATAGCGGTGGATACTGGAAGGCGGCAGCAGGGGATATTTTCCCTGGGACGCGGTATCTTTACAGGATCGAAGACGAGAGAGAAAGGCCTGATCCGGCATCAAACTGTCAGCCACTCGGAGTACATGGCCCGTCACAGGTGGTTGACCACGGCTCTTTTATTTGGGAAGATGTGGAATGGGGGGGGGCCGAACCGGGAGGAATGATAATATATGAACTGCATGTCGGTACATTCACCCCGGACGGAAATTTCGATGCCCTGGTCCGTCGTATCGGCGAACTTAAGGAATCCGGAATTAATTCTATCGAGATAATGCCCGTCGCCCAGTTCCCTGGTGAGAGAAACTGGGGATATGACGGGGTATACCCGTTTGCCGTCCAGGGCTCTTACGGCGGACCGGACGGCCTTAAAAGGGTTGTGAATGAATGCCATAAAGAGGGAATGGCGGTCATCCTTGATGTTGTTTACAATCACCTTGGTCCCGAAGGAAATTATATATGGGATTTTGGTCCCTATTTTACGGATAAGTATAAAACACCATGGGGGTGGGCGATAAACTTTGATGATGCGTATAGTGATGATGTGAGAAACTATTTTATCGAAAATGCGCTTTACTGGTTTGATAATTTCCATATAGACGCTCTCCGGCTTGATGCGATCCATGCCATTTATGACTTCAGCGCCAAACCGTTTCTGATGGACTTGTCGGAAAATGTCGACAGTTTTTCATCCAGCAAGGGTAGAAAGTTTTATCTTATCGCTGAAAGCGACCTGAACGACGCGAGGGTGATACTTAATCGTGAATCGGGCGGTTATGGAATAGACGCGCAGTGGTGCGATGATTTTCACCATTCTGTTCACACGATCCTTACGGATGAAAGAACTGGCTATTATATGGATTTCGGGAGGATTGAAGATATGGTGAAGTCGTTAAAAGAAGGCTTTGTCTATTCGTGGGATTACTCGGCTTATAGAAAAAGACGGCACGGAAGCTCATCCAGGGATTTTCCCGCTGATCAATTTATTGTCTCTTCCCAGAACCACGACCAGGCGGGCAACAGAATGCTGGGCGAAAGGCTTTCGGCCCTGGTGACATTTGAAGCACTGAAGGTGGCGGCGGGCGTAGTGTTGTTTTCACCGTATATACCTCTGCTGTTTATGGGTGAAGAGTATGGAGAGGATTCTCCTTTTCTATACTTTGTCAGCCATTCCGATGCCGACCTGATAGAATCGGTGAGGAAAGGGAGAATAAACGAGTTCAACTCTTTTGCCAAGGAAAAAGAATTCCCCGACCCCCAGGACGTGGAGACGTTCCGGAAGTCAAGATAGACTGGGAAAAGAGAGAAGAGGGCCATCATAAAGTTATGCTGGATTTCTACAGGCGGTTGATAAAACTTAGAAAGGAAATCCCTGCGCTCTCATGTCCCGACAAGACGAAGATGGAAGTCACTGGAATGGAAGAGGAAAAGATTATTTTTATAAGAAGATGGAAGGACGATAGTCACGTGTTTATGGTCTTCAACTTCAACAGGGAGGAGAGCTCTTTTAATGTGTCTTTCCCTGAAGGTGTATGGAGAAAATTACTTGATTCCTCCGATGGTATCTGGAACGGCCCCGGGATGATTTCCCCGGACGGGGCATCGGGAGAGGAGTTTATAACGATGAAAGGTCTGAGTTTCGCTGTTTATACAGGGGAGGGCGTTCTGTAATGGAAAGATATATCTGTGTTCACGGGCACTTCTACCAGCCGCCCCGGGAAAATCCATGGCTTGAGGCGATAGAGATACAGGATTCCGCGCATCCATACCATGACTGGAATGAGAGGGTGACCGCGGAATGTTATGCCCCTAATTCCGCCTCCAGGGTCTTTGATGGAGAAGGGCACATAATGGATATTGTCAGCAACTACGCGAAGATAAGCTTTAATTTCGGTCCTACGGTCCTTTCATGGATGGAGATCTACTCTCCCGAAATATATCAGGCGATACTCGACGCGGACAGGCAGAGCATTCAATGGCGCTCCGGACATGGCAACGCGATCGCTCAGGTTTATAATCATATTATCATGCCCCTGGCGAATAACCACGACAGGCGTACCCAGGTAATATGGGGAATAAAAGACTTCGAGCACAGATTCAAGCGTTTCCCCGAAGGCATGTGGCTTTCCGAGACCGCGGTGGATACCGGAACACTGGAGTTACTGGCTGAATTAGGGATAAAGTTCACGATTCTTGCACCGCATCAGGCAGTCAGGACGAGAAGAATCGGCTCCGGCAAGTGGAAAGATTTGGGCCCCGGAGAGATCGATCCCACCAGGGCGTATATCTGCAAACTGCCTTCCGGCAGGCGAATAAATATATTTTTCTATGATGGACCGATATCCCAGGCGGTGGCATTCGAAAAATTACTGAACAGGGGGGAAGATTTTGCTAACCGACTCTTAAGCGGATTTTCCGACATGAGGCAGTGGCCCCAGATTCTGAATATAGCCACGGATGGTGAGACGTACGGCCATCACCACAGGTTTGGTGATATGGCCCTTGCTTACGCCCTTAATTATATAGAGACAAACGGACTGGCAAGGCTGACAAATTATGGTGAATTTCTCGAAAAACATCCACCGACGCATGAAGTTCAGATAGTTGAAAATACCTCGTGGAGCTGTGTCCACGGCATAGAACGCTGGAAGGCTGATTGCGGATGCAGTACCAATGGTCATGATGAATGGAACCAGGAATGGAGAAAGCCGCTTCGTGAAGCACTGGACTGGCTGAGAGACCAGCTGGCGTTCAGATTCGAACATAAAGCGGGTGAATACCTGACGAAACCCTGGAACGCCCGTAATGAATACATTGAAGTACTTTTTGACCGGTCGGAAGAGAGCATCGAAAGGTTTATGAACAAACACGCCAGAAGGAAGTTAATCGATGAAGAAAAAAGAACGGTCATTAAACTTCTGGAAATCAACAGGCACGCGATGCTGATGTATACGAGCTGTGGATGGTTTTTTGCCGAGCTTTCCGGTATCGAAACAGTACAGGTCATTCAGTATGCCGGCCGGGCGATTCAGCTGTCGGAGGAAATTTTCAGTGACAGGCTTGAGAGAGTGTTTATCGAAAGACTCGAAATAGCCAAGAGCAATATTCCTGAACGCAGGGACGGCGCCCGGATATACGAAGAATTCGTTAAACCGGCCATGATTGACCTTGAGAAGGTCGGCGTACATTACGCCATAAGTACCCTGTTTGAGGATTATACCGAAAAAACGGAGATTTACTGTTATAAAATCATAAGGGAAGATTACTGGACCGCGCATGCCGGAACGACAGATCTTGCTATGGGCAAGGTCCTTGTCTCATCAAAAATCACATTTGAAACCGAAGTCTTAAGTTTTTGTGTCCTGAGTTTCGGGGGCCATGTCCTGAATGGGGGAGTAAGGGCTTTCCTTGGTACTGAGGCGTATCAGACTATGAAGAACGAGATCTCCGACGCCTTTGAAAAAGGGGCCTTCGCCGACATAGTCAGGTTAATGGACAGCTACTTTGGAATGCATAAATATTCCATTATCCATCTTTTCAGGGACGAACAGCGCAAAATCTTAAGTCATGTCATAAGCCATGTAATGGAAGGATTCGAGGCCTCCTACCGGAGTATGTACGAGAACAACCATCTGTTGATGGGTTTTATTCGCGAGACGGGAATGCCGGTGCCGAACGCGTTCCATACCGCGGCGGAGTATACGCTTAACGTGGACATCAGAAAGGCGTTTCAGGTTGAAGAAGCAGAT
The DNA here is from genome assembly GCA_024275975.1 of Nitrospirota bacterium. Taxonomy (GTDB): domain Bacteria; phylum Nitrospirota; class Thermodesulfovibrionia; order Thermodesulfovibrionales; family UBA6898; genus JAJRYC01. The sequence goes on from JAJRYC010000099.1 coordinate 30,347, forward strand.
GCCGACAAAATAAGAAATATAATTAACGAGATTCAGAAGTGGAATGTGCAGGTTGACACGATCAACCTGGAATTCATCATCAGACAGAGACTGGAATCCGCCATGGATAAATTTTACAGGGACCCGGCGGATTTGCTTCCCCTTCTGGAGGTACAGAATATAATTATGTTATCACGGTCTCTGCCCATTGAGATAAATTTCTGGCAGTTGCAGAATATCTATTTTAAAATGGCGAGAACGATTTACGGGGAATTTATTCAGAAGGCGAAAGATGGAGACCGGGAGGCCGCGAGGAGGATTGAAGTGTTCAAGGAGATAGGGCTAATGCTGTTTTTTAACGTTCCGGCAGTGCTTTTGCGGGACTAGATGGGGGAGTATTTGGAAGAAGAGATGTTCCTGTTACCGAGGATACCTTTATCGACATACAGGCTCCAGTTTAATTACCGGTTCAGGTTTCCCGACGCCAGATAGATTATCCATTATCTCCATGACCTCGGCATAACCGACATTTATGCTTCTCCTTATTTCAAGGCGAAAGGAGGCAGTCTCCACGGGTATGATATCGTTGATCACACCGAACTGAATCCCGAGATAGTAACCGGAGATGAATATAATGAATTAAGCGGTGAACTCAGGAAATACGGTATGGGACAGATACTTGATATTGTTCCGAACCATATGTGCATAGAAAGTAAAGAAAATATATGGTGGATGGATATACTCGAAAACGGTCCTGCTTCAATTTATGCCGGATATTTTGACATTGACTGGGAACCCGTAAAAAAGGAACTCAAGGACAAGATTTTGATCCCCATCCTGGGCGACCAGTATGGGAATGTCCTCGAGAGGCAGGAGCTGCGGCTGGTCTTCGAGAAAGGCCGGTTCTCCGTGCTCTATTACGATAAACAGTTTCCTGTAACTCCCGATACGTATATTAATATCCTGAAATATCGCCTTGAGAGTCTGGAGAAGATTCTGTCATCGGATAATCGGCATTATATCGAGTTTTTGAGTATTATCGCGTCGATTATTAATCTGCCGCGTTATACTGAAAAAGATCCTGAGAAAATCGCGGTGAGATATCGCGACAAAGAGATTATAAAAGAAAGATTGATGAAACTTGCCGATGTAAGCCATGAAATACGGGCCTTCATCGCTGAAAATGTCAGGATATTTAATGGTGTTACAGGCGATGGAAGGAGTTTTGGACTTCTTGATGAACTCTTAAGCAGACAGGTATTCAGACTGTCTTTCTGGCGCGTTGCAACGGAAGAGATAAACTACAGAAGATTCTTTGATATTAATAACCTCGGGGCCATAAAGATAGAAGTTCCGGCTGTTTTTAAAGAGACCCATAAGCTTGTAATGAAATTTATCGAGGAAGGCAGAATAACGGGCCTGAGGGTTGATCACCCTGACGGGTTGTACGATCCTTCTCAATATTTTGAACAGTTGCAGTATACCTGTTTTTTACATCTGAGACGTGGTTTTGTCAGGAGACTGGAGAGCGAACTGCCGGCGTCGCCCGGACCGGATGATCTGGAGGCTGAAATAACCGGGCAGTACAATAAAATATTATCCTCTGAACCGCAATACAAGCCTTTTTATATTGTCGGTGAAAAGATTCTGATCAAGGGCGAAAGGATGCCCGAGGAATGGCCGATATTCAGCACCACCGGCTATGTTTTTTTAAACACGCTGAACGGTATATTCGTGGATACCAGGAATATAAAGGCGTTTGATGACATATACGGCAGATTTATCAGGGCCAGGCCGAATTATCATGTCATCGCTTATGAAAAGAAAAAGTTGATAATGCAGGTCTCGATGTCAAGCGAGGTCAATACACTCGGACATTACCTGAACGGCATATCGGAGAAAAACAGACATACAAGGGATTTCACCCTGAACAGTCTGACTAACGCCCTGGTGGAGGTCATCGCGTTCTTTCCGGTATACAGGACGTACATAAATACATATACGGTAAAAGACAGGGACCGCCAGTATATAGAACTCGCCGTGACAAAGGCGAAGAGACATGATACCGTAATCAGCGGATCGATATTCGATTTTATAAAAGATCTGCTTCTGCTCAGATTTCCGGATGTTTTTGAAGACGCCGATAAAAAAGAATGGCTGGATTTTGTTATGAGATTTCAGCAGATAACGGGTTCCATCATGGCTAAGGGGCTTGAAGACACGGTCTTTTATGTGTACAACCGGCTGGTTTCACTTAACGAAGTGGGTGGAATGCCTGAGAGGTTCGGGATATCTCTGGAGACCTTTCATGGGCAGAACATAGAGAGAATTAAATTCTGGCCCCATGCCCTTATCGCCTCATCAACGCATGACACCAAGAGGAGTGAAGATGTAAGGGCGAGGATAAACGTGCTTTCAGAGATCCCGGAAGAATGGAAGCGACACCTGGCGACCTGGAGCAGGATTAACAGGAAGAAGAAAGTCGTTGTAGACGGACGGAATGTGCCCGACCGGAACGAGGAATATTTTCTGTATCAGACACTGATCGGTATCTGGCCCGTGGCCCCGATGGATGGAGCCGGATACGAAACCTTCCTGGAAAGAATCAAATCCTATATGATAAAAGCGGTAAGGGAGGCAAAGCTCAACACGAGCTGGATAAACCAGAACGCTATCTATGAAGAAGCATTAGTGATCTTTATAAATGCTATTCTCAATAATAATCCGGAAAACCATTTTCTTAAGCATTTCATCCCCTTTCAGAAAAAAGTCTCTCAATACGGCATGTACAATTCCCTTTCACAGACATTGCTCAGGATTGCATCTCCCGGTATTCCGGATTTTTATCAGGGCACCGAGTTTTGGGACTTTAGTCTTGTTGATCCTGATAACCGTATGCCGGTTGATTATATTATGAGAAAACAGACGCTTCAGGAGATAAAAGAGCGGGAGAGAACAACCGGGCTTCTCGAACTTTCAAGGGACCTGACCCTGAATAAGGAGAATGGTATGATAAAACAGTACGTTATATATAAGGCCCTGAATTTCCGGAAAGCACAAAGGGCGCTATTTGAAAGAGGGGAATATATAACCCTGGAAGTGTATGGAAAAAGGGCCGGGAATGTCTGTGCTTTTGCCAGAAGGTTTAACGGCAGAAATATAATTGTAGCGGTCCCGAGGTTTTTAACGGAGCTTGTCACGAATCCGGAAGACCCGCCTTTTGGTAATGACGTATGGCGCGACTCTTCGATAGCCGTACCCTTTACGGAATCCGGCGTGAAATATCGCAATATCTTTACCGGTGAGATAGTAAATATTGAAGAGAATAATGGGACCAAACGGATACAATTGTCGGAGATGTTCCGGAATTCGCCCGTAGCTCTTATGGAAAGCATCGATGAAAAAGCGGCCGAATGAATAGCATAGTCTTAAGAAAAGAGATTCAGAGAAAAATCGATCAGATTAAAGAGGCGTATATTCTTGTCGGTATTCCCAGTTACAACAACGCTCGTACCATCGGTCATGTTGTAAAAGCCGTTCAGGCCGGCTTCGCCAAGTATTTTCCGGACAGGAAGGCCGTGCTGGTTAATTCGGACGGCGGATCTACCGACGGTACGGTTGAGGCGGTCCAGAATACAGGAATCGAAGACTATCAGTCGATTGTTTTTACTTACAGAACGGAGCCTGTTCTGAAAATCGCAACGCCATATCAGGGAATACCCGGGAAGGGGAGCGCCTTCAGGACGATATTCGAGATAGCCGAAGCGCTGAGTGTCAAGGCTTGCGCGGTTGTGGACTCCGACCTGAGAAGTATTACCCCCGAATGGATTGAACTGCTTCTTAAGCCTATAGTTGAAGAAAATTTTGACTATGTCGCTCCGCTTTATCACAGGCATAAATATGACGGGACGATTACAAACAACGTAATATATCCGCTGACGCGTTCGTTATATGGCAAGAGAGTAAGACAGCCCATAGGCGGGGATTTCGGCTTTTCAGGCAGACTGGCGAACTTTTATCTCACAAAAGACGTATGGGAAACCGATGTTGCAAAATATGGAATTGATATATGGATGACCACGACCGCGATCGCCAATGATTTCAAAGTCTGTCAGTCTTTTCTGGGCGCGAAGATACATGATCCCAAAGACCCTGGAGCTGATTTAAGCGCCATGCTCAATCAGGTTGTAGGCGCCGCATTTGATCTATTGGAGACATACACGGACATATGGAAGGGAGTAAACGGTTCCGAGGCGGTCCCGACTTTCGGCTTTCAATATGCTGTCGGACTTGATCCCATTACGGTTAACCTCGACAGGATGATTGAAAGGTTCAGGCTGGGGGTCAAGGAATTGTCGGATATATGGAAAGAGATTTTTCCGAAAGAAATTATGGATTTTCTGCGTGGAGTTGACACGGCGAGGGATAAATTCTATATCCCGGATGAGATATGGGTGGAGATTATCTATCTGTTCGCCCTTGCGTTCAATAAAAAGGCGCTTAATAGAATACATCTCCTGAAATCCCTTACACCGCTTTATATTGGGAGAATCGCTTCGTTCGTGATAGAGACCTGGAACAGTGACGCTGCCGAGGTGGAATCAAAGATCGAGAAGTTATGCGTGATTTTTGAGGATAAAAAACCTCTGCTTATAAAAAACTGGCTTTAATGAAAAGGGGGCGGTTATGAATATTTTTCAGAGAGTGATAATTGAGCCGTTTGAAAGATTTTTTGAGAAGACTCTCCTGATTTTGCCCAATTTCCTGACCTTCATTCTTATCCTGATGATGGCTATTGTCTTCGGAATGGCCCTGAAGTGGATTTTCTCGAAATTCTTTAAAATAATCAGCATTGACACCTTTTTCGAGAGATTAGGGACGGTGGAGTTATTAAGAAAAGGAGGGATCAAGGACCCTGTCTCCGCTCTGCTCGCAAAGCTTATCGGGTGGATCGTTTTTATCATCTTCGCCATCCTGTCCCTTGGAGCGCTTGAGACCACGGCGGTGGAAAAGCTTCTCGAGAAATTTCTGCTGTATCTTCCCAATGTGTTTGTTGCTCTCCTGATTCTTCTGTTCGGATATCTACTTAGCAACTTCTTCGGCAGGGCCGCCCTGATTGCCTCCGTAAATGCCGGGATCAAGGTTTCAGGCCTTATAGGAAAGGCCGTGACGCTTACGGTCTTCATGCTTTCGGCGACGATGGCGCTGGAACAGATGGGCATAGGCAGCGAAACCGTTGTTATCGCATTCGCGATAGTTTTCGGCGGTATAGTCTTTTCCTTTTCCCTGGCCTTTGGACTGGGGGGGAAGGATATTGCGAAAGATTATCTCGTGAAGAAGATAAAGGGCGAGGAGAAGAACGATGATATAAGTCATCTGTAACGCGGAGCGGGCGAATAGACGGATTTTTTTTGTATCGGGGAATTACGTGGTTTCAGCTGGTTATTTTTGTGTTTCCTGGGTCCTGGATGGCGCGAATTACTGCGGTTTGTGAAGGTGATGACGATGCATTTTCATGCGGATTGTTCGGATTCTCCATGAAGTTAGTGTGCAGTAATACCCTCAAATAGTCTACAATAATAGGATTTGAAATCCGCAAGACCTGGAGACATATTTAATGAGAAAAAGAGTCATAGAAGAATCTGTTTTATTTATCAGTATCCTTAAGTGGTTGTTCCTTGCGTCCTGTATCGGCGCCATCGTCGGTTTTTCGACCGCGATTTTCCTTAAATTGCTGGAGTACGGCATCGGTTATTCAAAGGGATTCGGTTTTTATTTCCTGTTGCTTCCCGTTGCGTTTTTTTTAAGCAGTTTTATCATAAAATATCTTGCGCCCGAAGCTTAAGGACATGGTACGGAGAAAGTGATCGAGGCGGTCCATAAGCGTTCAGGGAAGATCAATCCCCTGGTGGTTCCCATCAAGCTTTTTACAACGATCATAACCATAGCCAGTGGAGGCTCCGCCGGAAAAGAGGGCCCATGCGCGCAGATAGGGGGAGGGCTCTCATCGGTATTTGCCGATCTGCTGAAATTTGATAACAAAGATCGCAAGAAACTTGTTATCTGTGGTATAAGCGCCGGATTCGCGTCGGTATTCGGAACTCCAATCGCGGGCGCGATCTTTGGAGTCGAGGTATTGTTTGTCGGCGGACTGCTCTATGATGTCCTTTTTCCATCCTTTGTTGCCGGAATCGTCGGCTACCAGGTCGCGTCCGCGCTGGGTATCGAATACTTTCATCAACCACTGGCTTTTGTTCCTGTCTTCAGCAGTTTCTTTTTCCTTAAGGTCTGTCTGGGGGGATTATTTTTCGGGTTTTGTTCTTTTCTCTTTATAGAAATTCTGAAATACCACGAATATCTGAGTGACAGGATGAATATATGGAAGCCTCTTAAGGGGGTAGTGGGTGGCGTGGTCCTAGTGCTGTTTACGTTAGTTGTGTCCGATAAATATTTGGGACTCGGGCTTGATACTATAACGAGCGCGCTGGAGGGTGAAGAGATATTTGTCCTGGCCTTTCTGTTCAAGATGGTATTCACATCCATCACACTCAGCTTTGGAGGAAGTGGTGGGATTGTAACACCTATATTTTTTATAGGAGCGACAGCTGGAAATATGTTTGGAAGGGTCTTCGGCCTGGATATGGCCCTCTTTTCAGCTATAGGAATGGTCAGCCTGCTGGCGGGCGCGGCCAATACACCCATATCCGCAAGCATAATGGCGGTAGAGATTTTTGGGCCGGAGGTGGCCCCCTATGCGGCTGTTGCGTGTATTATCAGCTTCCTTATGACCGGCCACAGGAGCGTATATCCGAGCCAGGTGCTTGCGATCGCGAAATCGACTTCAATATATATTCCAAAAGGCAAGGTGATGGATGACCTGGAGGATGTGGAAGTGCGGGTGCGTGCAAGAAGTATAACTGGCGCCTTGATAAATATGGCAAAGTTTGTGACAAATTTCTTTAAAAAGTTTATGAAAAAATAGGCTTATTCAGGATTGTACCCTGCTCCGGACTCCCCAAAGGCGTTTTACACGTGAATTTGATATGTATGTTACCATTTAGCCATGGAAAATGAATTTCTAAGCTCTTTAGTTATTATTTTTGGAGTTTCATCAGTAGTGGTTTTTGTCCTTGGAAGGTTGAATATACCCTCACTTGTCGGTTTTCTCATAGCGGGCGTAATCTTGGGTCCCCACGGTTTTGAATTCGTCAGGGATGTGCATGTAGTAGAAGTTTTTGCTGAAATCGGCGTTATACTCCTTCTTTTTACAATCGGAATTGAATTTTCCCTGGCGAAACTTATCAGGATGAAAAAGGCCGTTATCGCCGGTGGGGGAGTGCAGCTCCTGCTCACAATAGGTTTAACCGCAGCCGTAGTTTATGTTGTGACCGGACAGGCTGGTATGTCCGTTTTTTTCGGTTTTCTGATTGCTCTAAGCAGCACCGCGATCATATTCAAGATGCTTTCGGAAAAGGGTGAGACGGACTCTCCGCACGGACGTGTGATGATCGGTATGCTGATCTTCCAGGATCTTTGTGTTGTTCCTCTGATGCTGCTCACTCCGGCCCTGTCAGGCGACGGGGTGAACGCAATGGATATTATGATAAAGATGGCGAAGGCCTGTGTGATTGTCGCGGCCGTACTTTTAAGCGCGCGGTGGGTAGTCCCCGGACTGCTCCATCAGATCGTGCGAACGAAGAGCCGCGAGTTGTTTATCATTACTATAATCCTGCTCTGTCTGGGGATAGCGCTGCTGACCTCTAAATTCGGACTCTCCCTGGCGCTCGGAGCATTTCTTGCCGGGATTGTAATATCCGAATCAGAATATGCCCATCAGGCGACATCGGATATTCTACCTTTCAAGGACAGCTTCATCGGGCTCTTTTTTGTCTCGATCGGCATGCTCATAAATATCGGTTATATGTCCCAGCATTGCCTGATGATAGTGGGTGCGGTCGCCCTGATATTCGGTCTCAAGTTCATTACCGGCGTAATAGCTGCTCTGATGACGGGGGCGCCGCCGAGAATTTCCATTCACGCTGGACTGGGGCTTGCCCAGATCGGCGAATTTTCATTTGTGCTTGCAATCGCAGGCCAGTCAGCCGGTATTATAACAGATGAATTTTACCAGGTTTTTCTTTCGTCATCCGTTTTAACAATGATAATGACACCCTTTGTCTTCAATGCGGCCCCCGGCATATCAAGCTGGATATCATCCAGGCGGCTTGTAAAAAAGATGGCTGGTTTCAGTGAAATAACTGAGAGAAACGGTCTTCCCGAAAAAAGGGAGGGGCATGTAATTATTATCGGATTCGGCCTTAACGGGAAAAATCTGGCAAAGGTATTGAAAGAAGCGGAAATACCTTATATTGTTCTGGAGATGAACAGCGATACGGTTCTGGAGATGAAGAAGAAGGGTGAACCGATTTACTATGGAGATGGATCGAGCAAGGAGATTCTCGATAAATTGAGCGTCGGGAGCGCGAGGCTTCTTGTTATAGCGATATCCGACCCGTCATCCACCCGGAGAATAGTTGCAATAGCAAGACATGAATCCCCCGGCATCTACATAATAGTTAGGACAAGGTACCTTTCAGAGGTTGATGACCTTAGAGCGCTTGGCGCTGACGAGGTGATACCTGAAGAGTTCGAGACCTCGATAGAGATATTTTCGAGGGTCCTTTACAAGTACAATTTTCCCGGTCATGTCATTTTCGACATGGTGGACAAGATAAGAAGCGACAACTATACAGTATTCAGAAATATGGAATTCCCAAAGAGACAGCTTTTTGAAAAATGTGATTGGCTCCCGGGAATAGAGATAGACGGATACAAGGTGCCTGAAGGTTCGTACATAGCCGGCAAGGACATAGCCGGGCTCCGCGTCAGGGAAAAGACAGGTGTTACGATTATAGCGGTAAGGAGGGGCAAGGAAGTTATTGCTAACCCGGCCCCGGATTTCAGGTTCAGTCCCGGAGATATCGTACTGTTCACAGGGGAGAGAGATCAGATGATGAAGGCCATAAGTTTTTTCAGGGGGGCGGCGTAAATGATTCTCGTTCTCGCATTTATAATCTGTACGGCCGTTATAGTCTATTCCGGAATAAAGCTTTCAAAATATGGAGATATCATCGCGGAAAAAACCGGCATGGGAAGGGCCTGGACAGGAATGGTTCTGATGGCGACTGTAACATCACTCCCTGAACTTGTAACTGGTATAAGTTCCGTTACCTTTGCGGGAGTTCCTGATATTGCCATGGGTGATGTGCTGGGCAGTTGTGTGTTTAATATGCTTATTATTGCCCTGCTCGACGCCTTGTACCGGCCGATGCCGATATCAACCAAAGCACATCGCGGGCATGTTTTAGCCGGCGGTTTTGGGGTGGTCCTTCTTTATATTGTTGTTGTGAGCATGTTTGCAGGGGATAAAGCATCGCAGCTGGGCTGGATCGGAATTTACAGTATGGTGGTTTGTGTCATGTATTTCATCGCTATGAGAGTGGTCTTCATTTACGAAAAGCGTCAGTTTACTCAATATATAAAAGAGCGTGTCAATGAATTGAGATATAAAAAAATAACTACCAGAACAGCGGTGGTCAATTATTGTTTTAACGCAGCCCTTGTGGTTATCGCTGCTGTTTTCCTTCCATGGATAGGGGAAGGCATTGCGGAAATGACCGGCCTCGGACAGACCTTTGTGGGTAATATTTTTATCGCTCTTTCGACATCGCTTCCGGAAGTTGTGGTTGCGATCGCCGCGGTGAAAATGGACGCGGTAGACCTTGCTATCGGCAACCTCTTCGGCAGCAATATATTCAATATATTCATCCTGGCCATAGATGACATCTTTTTCATCAAAGGCCCATTACTTTCTTTTGTCGATCAAACCCATGTGATTTCCGCCATGTCCGCCATAGCCATGACGACAATCGCGATCATCGGCTTGACGTACCGTATGGAAAAAAAACGATTATTCATGGCCTGGGATTCCTTAGGGATACTAGTAGTATATGTGATTAATGTGCTGCTGCTGTATATGCTTAAATGATGTTCTTTCGAATGTTTTTTTAGTGGAGTTATTGAATATTTTAGAGATAATGACTATAATTAGGCGTCTTCTTTTTTATGTTTAAAGAAGTCCTGCTGAAAATAAAAGCCGGATAAAAATCGTTCCATTACGTCAGCAAGAAATATTTTGATCGAAAGGGGATTACTTATGGTTAAGGTTGGAATAATAGGGGGTTCAGGACTGGATGACCCGGAGATTTTGAAAGGGGCCGGCGAGGTAAATGTTTCGACGCCATATGGATCTCCGTCATCAGCTCTTACCATTGGAACAATTGAAGGCGTTCCCGTGGTTATAATCGCCCGGCATGGAAAAGACCATTCGATATTCCCCTCAAAGGTAAATTTCAGGGCTAATATCGCCGCGCTTAAAGACCAGGGCTGCACCCATATCCTCGCGTCAACCGCGGTTGGATCATTGAGAGAGGAGATAGCTCCAGGCCATCTTGTATTTCCGGACCAGTTTATAGACCATACCAGAAAGAGAGAATGGACGTTTTATGACGAGGAAGTTGTTGTGCATACTCCCATGGCCGAGCCTTTTTGTCATAATCTTATAGCCCTTCTTTCTTCAGCGTCCGAGGCCAGGGGAGCGACCTGCCATAAGAACAAAACAGTTATCACAATCGAAGGACCCAGGTTTTCCACCAGGGCCGAAAGTCACCTGTTCAGGAGCTGGAATGCGGATGTTATAAACATGAGCACGGTGCCTGAGGTTGGGCTGGCGCGCGAAAAAAAGATGCATTACGCTGCGATCGCCATGTCAACTGATTATGATTGCTGGAGAGAGGACGAAGGGTCTGTAACCTGGGAGTTGATAATGCAGACAATGAAGCAGAACGCGGATAAGGTGATAAACTTATTTTTGGATGTTATACCCAAAATCACGGAATACGATGATGTATGCGTGCAGTAATATTTCTATTCAGGAGGATTGTTAAATATGTCTATTAAATCCAGAATCAGGACTATACCGGATCACCCGAAGAAAGGCATTATGTTCAGGGACATAACTACCCTAATCAAGGACCCGGTCGGATTAAGACTGGTTGTTGATAACTTTACTCAGAGATATATAAAAGGGGACATAAATTTCGACCTTATTATAGGGATCGAGGCAAGGGGTTTTATTATCGGAGGGGCGCTTTCATATACACTTGGAAAGGGATTCGGCCTGATAAGAAAACCTGGTAAGCTCCCTGCTGAGGTGATAAGCCAGGAGTACCAGTTAGAGTATGGTACGGATACGATGGAGATTCACAGGGATTCGATAGAAAAGGGGGCAAGGGTGCTTTTAATCGATGACCTTCTTGCAACAGGCGGTACTGCCATGGCTGCCGCTCAACTGGTCGAGAAACTGGGGGGCATAGTGACTGAGATGGCATTTATCGTTAACCTCCCCGATATAGGAGGATCTGAAAAGTTACAAAAAAAGGGGTATAATCTTTATTACCTCACTGAATTCGAGGGCGACTAGCATTATGTGTGGGAATCCCCTCTGTTTCCCATTCTGTCAATCGTACAATGTTCCACAATCATGACTGAACACCGGGAGGTTGTAAAAGGGGGGATTTTCATTTCCTAAAGATACTCCGCCGTCTCTGCGGCGGGGAGTGTTTATTGTTTCAGCGCCGGACTTACCCTTAATGTTGCATAAACGTACTCATGTTTAATCCGTCATTCCGCAATCCTTAAGCGGGTCGACGCGACTATCGCGAGGACTTACATCGAGAATCCAGAATATAAAGGAACTGGATGCCCGATTACAAACTTCGGGCATGA
>JAJRYC010000003.1 GCA_024275975.1 Nitrospirota bacterium
AAAGCAAGTGCCGCTATCTACAGCCTGATTGAGACTGCCAAGGCAAACAATCTGGAGCCTTGCAGCTACCTGCGTCATCTGTTAGAAAATCTGCCCTTTGCTAATACGGAAGATGATTACAAGGCCCTGCTGCCGCAGTACATTGATCAAAACTCTGTTGCTCTACTAAGTTAACACGGGTGGGGTTTATTTGACGCTTACGAAAAGTTGCTACTTGATGCCAAAAACATAAGCGTATTCTATGGTGCTGTTAAGGCTATCGAAGATGTTTCTTTTTGTGTTGATTCAAATGAAATAGAGAAAATACTTGATATGTTCCCTTCGTTGAAAGAAAAAAGGAGGAAAAAGGCCGGAGTTCTTTCTACTGGTGAACAGCAGATGCTCGCCCTTGGCAGGGCTTTGATGCAAAGACCAACGCTTCTTCTGGCTGATGAACCATCGCTCGGATTATCACCCTCTTATGTAGATGTAATTTTTGAAAAACTCGTTGAGATAAATAAATCAGGAACAAGTGTCCTTCTTGTTGAACAAAACGCCCGAATGGCGCTTGAGATAGCTCATAGGGGATATGTTTTTAAGATAGGGGGAATATTTCTTGAAGACACTGGTAAAAATCTACTCGAGAGTGCAGAGGTGAAAAAGGCTTTTTTAGGCGGGATATAATTCATGGGAGATAACGCCAGCAAAGGTTGAAGTCCGCGGCGAGTGCTTCCTGCGTTTTGAGCAGGTTTTGTCGGCTCTTTATCTCAAAAACACAGATGAAAAACGATGAGTTGACGAAATAATGGCGAAAAAGAAGCAATTAGGGTTCTAGAGATAAAAAGATTTTGCTATACTTAAGAATGGGATGAGGACAAATAGTGAAATTTGAATGGGATACTGAAAAAGAGAAAGCCAATAGACGAAAATACAAAATTACATTTCTTGAAGCATGTTATGTATTTGCTGATAAATATATGTTAACGTTTTTTGATAAGGCACACTCCGAAGATGAAGACAGATGGATAACAATGGGCGAGATACCAAATAATAAAATTCTGGTAGTTATCCATACACATAGAAAAACAAAAGGCAAGGAATCAGTGCGGATTATATCAGCAAGAAAGGCCACAAAAAATGAGGTAAAACAATACCTTGAAAGGAGAAGTATGTAATGAAAAAAGAATATGATTTTTCAAAGGCTGAACAGGGTAAATTTTACAGGCCGATTGAGAAGCTGGAAATCCCGATATTTTTGGACAAAGAGGTTAAGGAGTATTTCAGTGAAAAAGCCTTAAAGAAAAACATCGGTCTCGACAAAGTAGTTAACAGTATATTGCGCAAAGAAATGGAAATATTAAAGGAAATAGGAGCTTGAGAGATTTTTTGGAATGACATATCTGTTTAAAGCGCTTTTAAATGGGCCTACCATTCCCCCCTTTATTTATTCCCTGCATGGCATCGGGAGAATCCGGCAGAGCAAAAATAATTATCTTTAATTGAAATGGAAGCGGATATGATGTATCATATCTTAGATTTTTGTATTGTTTGAGCTATCTTATGTTTGGTCCGGTCAGACAGGAGATTCACCTGATTTCTCAGGAATTTGATTAGCAGGCTATAATGATTATCCGGATTCAGATATAATCGGCATTCAAAATTATTAATACGGAGGTAACCAGTATCAAGCTTAAAGTTGAAGACGGTAACGAGCTGGAAATAAGCGAACTCTCTGAAGTCGAAAAACATCTCAAGAAATTAAAAGCGATAGCCGTAAAAATAAACGGCCTGCCTGCCGACCTGAACGCAATCAGGACGCTCGGGGATGGCGATACGGTCGAGCCTGTTATCTTTGACTCCGACCTGGGCAAGGAGATATACAGACACACCACATCGCATGTTTTGGCCCATGCCGTGAAGAATCTCTTCCCCGAAGCAAAACTGGCGATAGGACCTGCCATCCAGGACGGGTTTTATTATGATTTTGATATCGAAAAGACGTTTATCCCGGAAGATATTATCTCGATAGAAAAAGAGATGAAAGAGATAATAAAGAAGAACTCGCCCTTTATAAGGAAAGAGATGCCCAGGGCCGAGGCCGTCGGCATGTTCGAATCCACGGGCGAGAAATACAAGGTGGAGCTTCTGCGGGAGATACCCGATGAAACAGTCGCGGTATATGAAGAAGACGGCTTCGTTGATCTATGCAGGGGGCCGCACCTCGCTTCCACTGGAAGGATCGGGGCGTTCAAGCTTTTGAGTATTGCCGGCGCGTACTGGAGGGGCGATGAGAAGAATAAGATGCTCCAGAGGATTTACGGCACTTCATTTAATAACAGCAAGGACCTGAAGAAATATCTCGATTTTCTGGAAGAAATCAAAAAGAGAGACCACAGACGCTTAGGAAAAGAACTCGACCTCTTCAGTATCAGCGATGAGATTGGATCGGGCCTTGTCCTGTGGCATCCAGCCGGAGCGCTCATCAGGCAGTCGATCGAGGATTTCTGGAGAAAAGAACACTTTAAGGCGGGTTATCAAATTTTATATACGCCGCATATCGCGAAGCTCGAACTCTGGAAGAGGAGCGGGCATCTCGATTTTTACAGCGAGAATATGTATTCCCCGATGGAGATAGACGGGACTGATTACGAGATTAAGCCGATGAACTGTCCGTTCCATATCAGTGTCTATAAAAGCTCGCTGAGAAGCTACCGGAACCTGCCGGTAAGATACGCGGAGCTGGGGACTGTCTACAGGTATGAAAGGTCGGGGGTGCTGCACGGGCTGCTTCGTGTGAGGGGATTCACGCAGGACGACGCGCATATATTCTGCAGAGAGGACCAGATAGAAGAAGAGATTTTGAAGGTACTTGATTTCACGCTTTTCGTACTGAAAACATTTGGGTTCGAACAATATGATATATATCTTTCGACAAAGCCTGAAAAATATGTCGGCAGTGATGAAAACTGGGAAAGCTCCACGGATGCGCTGAAAAATGCCCTTGAGAAAAAAGGGCTGTCATTCGTGATTGATCCGGGTGAAGGTGTTTTCTACGGCCCGAAGATCGATATAAAGGTGAAAGATTCACTTGGAAGGTCGTGGCAGTGCAGTACCATACAGGTAGACTTTAATAACCCGGAGAGATTTGATATAACATATAGAGGGTCCGACGACAGGGAGCGGAGGCCCATAATGATACACAGGGCGTTGATGGGTTCCCTCGAAAGGTTCTTCGGAATTTTGATAGAACATTACGCCGGCGCTTTTCCGCTCTGGCTTGCGCCTGTTCAGTTGTCCGTGCTTACGATTGCCGAGAGACATGCTGTATATGCTGAAAAACTGGCGTCAGAGCTCAGAAACAGGGGCATAAGATCGGAACTTGATGCCGACAACGAAAAAATAGGCAATAAAATCAGGAAGAGTACTGTTAGAAAAGTGCCCTATTCGGTTATAATAGGTGACAAAGAGGTATCGGATGCAAGAATGTTTGTGAGGAAACGTAATGGGGAAAATTCAGGCCCCTATAATTCAGAAGAGTTAATATCTTTTCTTGAAGAAGAGATAAACTCCAGGAGGTGAGGACATAGGTAGCAGGGACTTCAGTAAGAAGATAAGGATTAATGACCGGATCAGGGCCAGGGAAGTGAGAGTTATCGATAGTGACGGCGTACAGATCGGACTGATGTCGGTTAGAGAGGCCTTAAGTATCGCGGGCGAAAAAGATCTGGACCTGGTTGAAATATCACCTAACGTAGTTCCTCCGGTCTGCAAAATTCTTGATTTCGGCAAGTATAACTATCAGCTGAACAAAAAACATACTCAGAAAAAGAGTGTCGATATCAAAGAGGTCAAGGTGAGGCCGCATATAGGTGAGCACGACCTTGACCTGAAAATAAGAAACATCAACCGTTTTGTCGCTGAAGGAAATAAGGCGAAGATTGTAATGTATTTCAGGGGGCGGGAAATAGTAAGGCCGAATCTGGGAATGAAAGTATTCGATAAAATAACCGAGCGGCTTACGGGTAAATTCCAGATAGAACAGAAGCCGAAGTTCGAGGGCAGAAATATAACGATGATCGTTGCGCCCAAGGCATAACGCCTGATCGTGACAAATATTTTCTTTTGAGGTATAATTACATTCCTGTTAGAAGACAAAAAGAGTTAAAGAGCAATAACGTGTTTTAGTTCTTTTTTATATGCCGTCTATTTATTGATTGTTTGGAGGAAGAGATGCCTAAGATGAAAACGCACAGAGGAGCGGCCAAGAGATTCAAACTGACCGCAAACGGGAAGATTAAAAGGAGAAAGGGATACAAGAGCCACCTCTTGACAGGAAAGTCCGCTAAGAGGACGAGACGCCTGCGGGCTCCGGCACTTGTTTCGAAGACTCAGCATGCCAATATAAAGAGACTTTTGCCGTACCTGTAATAAAGCGGCATACGCTGATGTTTGTATTTAAGCAGTTGTGAAAATTATATGTAATCCGTTATTAGCATAGAGGAGGAAAAGATGCCGAGGGCAAAAGGTGGCTTTAAAACAAGAAGGAGAAGAAAAGGAATTCTTAAACAGGCTAAAGGCTATTATGGCGCCAGAAGCCGTCTTTATAAAACGGCCACGGAAGCAGTGGATAAGGCGCTTCTGTATGCATATCGCGACAGGAAGGTCAAAAAGCGTGAATTTAGGGCTCTGTGGATTATCAGGATAAGCGCGGCTGTTCGCGCAATGGGTTTGAATTACAGTCAGTTCATTTCGGGCCTGAAAAAGTCTAATATACTTTTAAACAGAAAGGCGCTGGCCGATCTGGCGTATTCCGATCCCAGGGCTTTCAGCTTCATAGCCGAGACTGTAAAGAAACAATTAGCTTCATGAAGTCCCGTGGATGATCTTTTTTCCCTAAAGAAAGCATTCCTTGAGGAAATCGGGTCTGTCGACGATCTGGCCGGTCTTCAGCTTGTCAGAACCAAATATTCAGGAAAGAAGGGCCTTATCAGGGCCAGGTTAAGAGACCTCTCCTCAATCCCTCCGGACAAAAGGCCTTTATATGGTAGCACGCTCAACGATATAAAGAACTTTATTGAAGAGACGATAAGAAACAGAGAGTTAATCTTCAAGACGAGGGAAAAGGAGCAGCGTCTCGAGACCGAGAAGCTGGATATTACACTGCCGGGTAATTTCACGCCTTTTGGAAGAAGACATCCGGTGAACCAGATACTTTCCGAGATAAAGGATATATTTGTTTCGATGGGCTTTTCGATAGAAGACGGGCCCGAGGTCGAAAACGATTATTATAACTTCGAAGCGCTGAATATCCCGAAAGACCATCCCGCCAGGGACATGCAGGACACGTTTTATATTTCGGACGATATTGTTCTGAGGACCCATACATCCCCGGTGCAGGTAAGAGTGATGGAGAAGAGGGACCCGCCGCTGAAGATTATTTCGCCCGGCAAGGTTTACAGGTGCGACTCGGATGTCTCTCATACCGCCATGTTCCATCAGGTTGAGGGTCTAATGGTCGATACCGGAATATCGTTCAGTGATCTTAAGGGTGTATTGGAATTATTCATTCACAGCCTCTTTGGCGCAGACACCCCTGTGAGGTTCCGTCCCAGTTATTTCCCTTTTACAGAGCCAAGCGCCGAGATTGATATCGGCTGTATCTTCTGTTCAGGTAGTGGCTGCGGGGTATGTAAGACTACTGGCTGGATCGAAATACTTGGCGCCGGACTTGTAAATCCGAAGGTGTTTGAGATGGTTGGATATAATACCAGTGAATATTCGGGCTTTGCCTTCGGCATGGGTGTGGAAAGAATCACGATGTTGAGGTATTCGATAGACGACATCAGGCTTCTCTACGAAAATGACGCCAGATTTCTGAATCAGTTTTAAAAGGTAAAAGGTACGGGGAAGATTAATGCGCGTTTCTTTTGAATGGTTGAAAGATTTTGTAAGCATATCCGCTACGCCGGAGGAGGTCTCTCACAGTCTGACCATGGCCGGGCTGGAAGTGGAGGGTATTGATACCTCTGTTGGCGGAGATAGTGTCTTTGAAGTCAACGTGACACCAAACAGGCCGGATTGCCTGAGTATACTGGGCATAGCGAGAGAAGTGGCCGCTGCTTACAGGTTGCCGCTGGAGATGCCCGGCGATGACATTCAGGGGGACCTTCCCGCCTCTGATATCCGGGTGGAGATATTAAATCCGGAACTCTGTCACAGATATACCGGCAGGTTGATTAAAGGCGTCACGATTTCCGGTTCTCCGGAATGGCTGAAAAACCGTCTCGAAAAATGCGGCATAAGGTCTCTCAATAATAATATTGTTGATATAACAAATTATGTTCTTCTAGAGATGGGTCATCCCCTGCATGCGTTTGACGCGGACAAGCTTTCCGGCAGTGTAATAAAGGTCTCAAAAGCCGGAAAAAAGAGAAGTATCACTACACTTGACGGAATCGAAAGAGAATTATCCGGTGATTCGCTTTTAATAATGGATGCGAAGAAAACACTGGCGTTGGCAGGTGTTATGGGCGGAGAGGATTCGAGCGTAACTTCCGGGACAAGAAATATTTTTCTTGAAAGCGCCTTTTTTGCGCCTGTTTCGGTAAGAAGGACTTCAAAAGAACTTGGGTTGAGGACCGAATCTTCCTACAGGTTTGAGAGAGGAACGGACATTGAGTTTCTTGAAAACGCCCTTAACAGGGCCGCCCTGCTTATCAGGGAGACAGGGGGAGGGATAATCCATGAAATCGTCGATGTCTACCCGGAAAAGTTTAAGCCCGCGACTATAGAGGTTAATTACGCCAGGGTCAATGCCCTTCTCGGGGTTAAACTGGAGAAAGGCGAGATGCTGAAGTCGCTTGAACGGATTGGGATAGTGGTGGAAGACAGAGGCGAGGTTTTTCATGCGTTCCCGCCTGCCTTCAGAAGGGACATAACAGGACATATAGATATAGTAGAAGAGATAGCCCGGACTTTTGGCTATGGCAATATCCCCGCAAGGCTTCCGAAGACAATTTTGTCGGGTGGCGTATTGAATCATAGAGAGCGTGGTATTAACAGGATAAGGGAAACGGTCAGAAAAACAGGTTTTAACGAGGTTATTAATTACAGTTTTATGAGTCCGTCCGACCTGGACATGATCTCGATACCTGTGGGCGATATAAGAAGGAGGCATCTGAGTCTGAGGAATCCTTTAAAACAGGAGGATTCTCTGATGAGGACCACGCTTATACCCGCGTTGATAAATAATTTCGCCTATAACTTTTCGATGGGCGCAAGGGACATAAGATTATTCGAAATCTCAAAGATTTTCATAGCTGAAACAGACCGTCTGCCGACCGAGGGGCTAAGGATGGGAGGTATATTTTACAGGGAGAATATCCCTTCACTCTGGAAGGAGAGTGCTCAGGCCTTTTTTATTGTAAAAGGCGCCCTTCAGTCCCTGTTTGAAGAGATGAAGCTTGGCGGTTATACATTCGTGCCCTCGGAAGAGGTTTTTCTGCACAGGGGGAAATCCGCGGATATCGAGTTGAAAGGAACAAAGGCCGGCTTTATCGGCGAACTTGTCCCTGATATTGCTGAAAGCCTTAATCTGAAAGTGCGTAAGCCTGAAATTATAGTCTTTGAATTAAACATCGATACAATACTTGCTTTCCTTCCTGAGAGGCTGACATACCGCCACGTTCCTAAATATCCTTTTATTGAACGTGATATAGCAATAATTATTGATGATAGTCTGACCGCCGCCTGGGTTATGGATGTTATAAACAGTTTCAGGTCGGAATTTATAGAAACGGTGGAGATATTTGACTGTTATAAAGGCGGGAATATTCCAGCCGGCAGGAAAAGCCTCGCATTCAGGATAATATACAGGTCCGGGGAAAGGACATTGACCGACAACGAGGTCGAATCTGTTCACCGGGAATTGTTGGAATATGTCCTGGAGAAAACCGGTGGAGAGTTAAGATACCGGACTTAGCCGGTTGTTTTGATTTTGTTGCCTGTGAATTAAGGCGCCGCTTTGATCCCCCCCTGGCTGAGATTTCATCAAGGGAGCTGCCTGCGTGTCCGGTATCAGTCTAAAGCACTTTAATGCAGTCAAGACTCTCTTATCGCATTTTTTACCTTTTTTGACATAATGCCGGCATTACATCCCGTCGATTTCTATTGTTATTTCGGTCATATCCGCCTCCCCGGATTAACAAAATGATGTTTTTTTTATAATTTGATTATATTTTTTTGTATTTAAATATAAAATGTATATATATGAATAAGCGTATCATCGCATACCTGTCTCTCCTCTTTATCGTTTTTTCCGCAGGTGTTTTAATCTCGATGCTTTATATAAATTTCACTACTTCCCAGTTGACGAAAATAATAGATCTCCACAGCGTTGAAATCATGCGGCAGGATCTGATTATAAAGATACAGAATGTTGAACAGGACCTGTTGACGGTCCATACCGACTTAAGCCGGAAGCTTGACAAGGTTGTGTCGAACGTCGGAGACCTTGACTGACGTTTGGGAGCAGTAAACACACACCTTGTCGCAAAGCGGCTTCCGGCAAGGGTTTCCGGACGAAGGGCAAAAATGGCGTGTGCCTACTCCTTCTTGGCCGGTTTGGGCAGTGCCGATATGCTTAAAACGCTTGCT
>JAJRYC010000100.1 GCA_024275975.1 Nitrospirota bacterium
TGTGATGAATACCATATCCCCGTTTCTTGCCGAATCTATATCCGTCCCGTCCTTATCTTTCATCGAACCGATTTCGAAGACTTTTTCTTCCAGCCCCGGGGAAAGGTATTCAACCGGATCACCATGATCAAGCCTGTTCCTAAGGCCGACACTTGCGGTGTTGCCGTCAAGATCGAGGACAATCACGACAAGTTCATGGCTCATCCTGTAGCTCTCACCGTCAAAATTATAATCTTCGTCCGGCTGTTTCCCGAAGAACATGCCTGTTGTATATCCCCTGCTGCTGAACATCGAAAACTCCCTCAGCCATCCCGGATTCAGTCTGTACACGCCGCCATCACCCATGGAATCAATGGCCTCCCTGTAAGTCTTCACGACGCCCGCGATATAGTTTATTCCCTTCATCCTGCCCTCTATCTTAAGGCTGTCGATGCCTGCCTCCACAAGAACGGGCAGGTATTCGATCATACAGAGGTCTTTCGAACTCATTATGTAGGTTCCCCTGTCGTTCTCGAACACAGGAAAGTATTCTCCGTCTCTCTTCTCCTCCATCAGGGCATAGTTACATCTGCAGGAATTCGTGCATTGCCCCAGGTTGGCGCTCCTCGACGCCAGGAAACTGCTGATATAACACCTTCCGGAATATGAGATGCACATTGAGCCGTGGACAAACACCTCCAGACCTATAGATGTTCTCCGGCGTATCTCTTTTATTTCATCTATAGACAACTCTCTCGAAAGCACGAGCCTCGCGGCGCCCAGATTTTCCCAGAACAGCGCTGATTCAATGTTGGTGATATTCGCCTGGGTGCTTATGTGAATGTCTAGTTCAGGCGCCTTTTTTTTGAACATCATGAAGAGGCCGGGATCGTAAAGTATCACTGCGTCAGGCCTTGCTTCTTTGAGGAGTTCAATATGTTCCTCAAGCCCGGCCAGGTCGCGGTTATGCGGGAAAATATTGACCGTCACATATACCTTCACGCCTTTTTCGCGGGCATACAGGACTGCTTCCCTTAACTCACCGTTAGTGAAGTTTCCGGCCTTGCCTCTCAGGCTGAACCTTGAATCTCCGAGATAGACGGCATCAGCGCCGTAATGAATTGCGGTCTTGAGTTTTTCAAAATCCCCTGCGGGGGCAAGCAACTCGGGAACTTTCATCTCTGACATAACAGCAGGATCATGAACTGCGCGGTTTATCCGGGCGGACCTTATGTCTCCGGCGCTTCTCTAACGCAAACCTTGCGAGCTCGTCGCATCTTTCATTTTCTATATGCCCGTTGTGGCCTTTCACCCAGACCCAGTCTATCTCATGCCGCCCGGACGCCTTCAGCAGTCTTTCCCATAAATCCCGGTTGAGCACTTCCTTCTTCTGGGAGTTCTTCCAGTTCTGCTTTATCCATTTGTCTATCCATTCGGTCATTCCTTTAACCACATAAGTCGAGTCTGTTGTGATCCTGATCCGGCAAGGCTTTTTCAGGGCTTCCAGGGCGGTAATAACCGCGAGCAACTCCATCCTGTTATTTGTGGTCATCTCTTCACAGGCGGACAATTCCCTGACTTTTTTGCCCGATTTTAATATGGCTCCGAATCCTCCAACGCCCGGATTACCACTGCAGGCGCCGTCAGCGTATATCTCGACAATTGGTCTCTCGGCATCTTTCATGACTTTCTATATTTTACCTTTTTGATGTTATTAATTCCAAATCAGGTTCCGTCACCGCCAAGCCTTTGACATTGCCGATACCGCCGGTTTATTCTTTTATGTATGATGGATAAATGGGTGGTTGTTTTCGTAACATATGACGCACTTGAGGCGGAGATGCTTAAAGACCTGATCGAAAGCGGCGGAATTGATGTCGTTCTAAGATCGTCCAAGGTCACACCTTATCCCGTCAATATCGGCCGGATGGGTGAAGTGACGTTGCTCGTTAAAGAAGAAGACAAAGAGACGGTAGTGGAACTGATAGATAATTTCATTAATAATAATGGCGGGACCGAAGAGCTATGAGGTTATGCCAATGATTTCGGATATGAAAGATCTGAAGAAGGAAATATTCCATGGCATGCTCAATCTTGCGGGCAGGGTCTTCATGCATGTCGGCTATTCCGAAAACGTGATTATCGGCAAAAGAGGGTTCCTCCCCGAGGAAAAAGAAAAGGGGATCATACTGGTAGTTAACAACCGGATGAAATTTGAGTGCAACGATTCAGCAATTACGGTAAAACTGGTATTCGGCACAACAGCAGAGGAATGCCTTATCCCTTTCGAAGAAGTGCTCTCAATCTTCTCGCCTGAGCTTAACGCACAATTTTCAATAGCTCCCAAGGCAGCCGGCGGCCAACAGGCCGATTCCGATTCCGATAAAACCGCTGGACCGGATACAAGTGAAAAAGTTATTAAGGTCGACTTCAATAAAAAGAGATCACAAAAAAAGAACTAGTGTCGTGTCAATTCTGAATTGTCATAAGCAGGTATTGCCTTTCATTCCCCTTTGATTAGATTCTGTTTATAAATATAACAGTTGAGCCGTAATCCAGTCTTTCCAATATGCTCTGGATACCCGAGACCCCCGATCGGAGTCGAGGGCAGGCTTCGGGCATGATAAATATAAAAAACAGCAGTTTATGGACAGACACTATTTATAAAGTATCTCTCTCTGATATAAAATAAATCATTAAACCGGATGCCGGAGGGAAATCACCCCATGATTATGGTAAGCGCGTGCCTTGCGGGGCTGAACACAAGATATGACGGTGCGGACTGTCTTGATAGCAGAGTGGCTGCTCTTGTTTCTTCAGGAGAGGCGATTGCTATATGCCCTGAACAACTCGGGGGGCTGGCAACTCCGCGTAGTCCTGTTGAACTCCGAAGAAAATACGACCAAAACACAAAGGCCTCGGATGTATATGTCATTGGAGCAGACGGAAAAGATTATACCTCAGCCCTGATAAAGGGTGCGGAGGAAACTTTGAAGTTAGCGGTTAAGCTAAAGATAAGAAAAGCCGTCTTTAAGGACGGAAGCCCGTCATGCGGTGTAAAATACATATGGTGTGCCGGCAATAAAATATCAGGCAGAGGCATCACAACTGAACTCTTGCAGAAAAATAATATTGAGATAATTACTATTGATTCCATATAAAGACGATAATCCCGCAAGGACAATCCCTTTTATTACAATATCCATTATATCTTTAAATATACTGGTTTATATCATGCAGCTGATGTCTTCCTCCAGTAACAGGGATATCATTTACTCTTATGGTGCAATACCCAATAGTATCATGACGTTTGTGTCGAACCAGCCGATACATCCATTGTTAACAATAATCACATCGATGTTCATGCATGCAGGACTATTCCACATCGGCGGTAACATGCTGTATCTCTGGATATTCGGTAACAATGTCGAAGACAGGCTTGGCCATTCAAGATTTGCGTTATACTATCTTTTCTGCGGAACAGTTGCCGTGTTCGCCCATGCGTTCACAGATCCCCACTCCATGATTCCGATGGTAGGCGCAAGCGGCGCTGTTTCGGGCGTTCTCGGAGCATACATACTGCTTTATCCGATGGCAAGGGTACACACACTGGTCTTTCTTGGTTTCTTTATAACGGTTTTACAAGTTCCGGCCTTGATAGTTATCGGCCTTTGGGCTATTATACAAATTGTAAACGGGTTGCTGGCACAGGGAGCTTTAAATCACGGCGGTGTTGCATGGTTTGCCCATATGGGAGGGTTTGTTGTAGGTCTTCTCACTATAAAACTGTGGCTGAAGAGGAGGATTAAACGATGATAGTAATTTGTCCAAAATGCAAAATAAAACTGAAAGCAGACGAAACAAAACTATCAGTGGAAGGATCGAGGTTTAAATGTCCGAAATGCGGCACGGTGCTTATTGTAAAAAAACCGGCGACAGAGATCAAAAAGACGCTTGATAAAAATAAAATACTCGTTGCTCATGCAAATCCCTCGGTTCTGGAGCAGGCAACCTCTCTGCTGACTGAACATAACTATCAGGTTATAACTTCAGTCGACGGCATTGAAGCGATGGTCAAATCGCTGAAGGAGCTTCCATTCCTCTTGATTATAGATGTCGTTCTTCCAAAGATTTACGGATTTGAAGTATGCAAAAGGTTGAAATCCAGGCCGGAAACAAAAGACATGAAGTTCATATTGATCACTTCCGTCTATAACAAAACAAAATACAGGCGGGAACCGGACTCGCTCTATGGGGCCGATGCGTATATTGATGAACACAGCATAGTCACCAGGTTAATCGAGAAGATCAATAAGCTCTTTGCGCCGCCGGAAGAAGAAAAGACCGAAACATCCGATCAGCCCGAGTCGGGGATAACCGAACCCCGGCAGCAGGATTCACCGGTGGAAAGCCCGGAACAGGAGGGACGACCGTGGATAACAGGGCAGGCCGGACCTCCGGTTGAGCCGTCCATCGCCGAAAAGATAGAAAAGGCCAAAAGACTTTCCCGTACGATAATTAGCGACATCTATCTTTATAATTCAGCTAAGGTGGATGAAGCTATAAAAAATGATAACTTCTATACTCTGTTTGCCGCGGAGATCAGGGAAGGCGCTAAATTATATAAGAATCGAATATCTTCGGAAGTCAGGGATATGGGCGATTTTTCACGGAAGCCATGGATAACTTTATATCTGAAAAAAGAAAAAACCTGACCGATTTGTTAGAAAATTGAAGCTTTTTTGAGAAATTCAGGGATAGCGCTCGTTTTTCTGATTTTTTTCCTCTAAAAAAGACCTTGCCTTTAGTCCCACTTTTTTAGTATATTAGCACTCACTGGAGTTGAGTGCTAATAATTCAACATTAATTTAAATTCAAAGAAAGGAGACATACGAATGAAATTCAAACCACTTAAGGACAGGGTATTTGTGAAGTACACCGAAGAGGGAGAAAAGACAGCCGGTGGTCTTTATATCCCGGATTCAGCAAAAGAAAAACCCCAAAAAGGTGACGTTGAAGCTGTCGGTTCGGAAGTGAAAGAGATTAAGATCGGAAACACTATTCTCTTTGACAAATATTCAGGCTCAAAAGTAAACATCGACGGCAATGAATATTTGATTATCAAGGAAGAAGACATTCTGGGCATCATCGAAAAATAAAACAATTATTTACGAACAGTAAAGGAGGATAAAAATGGCAAAACAGCTTCTTTTTGATGAAGCAGTGAGAAGCTCAATATTAAGTGGCATTAACCAGTTGACGAAGGCGGTTAAAGCAACTCTCGGACCAAAAGGTAAAAACGTAATAATAGACAAAAAATACGGTGCGCCTACCATAACAAAAGACGGCGTCACCGTAGCAAAAGAGATTGAACTGAAAGACCCTTATGAGAATATGGGAGCCCAGATGGTGAGGGAAGTGGCCAGCAAGACGTCCGACGTAGCCGGAGACGGCACAACAACAGCGACGGTTCTAGCCCAGGCCATATACAGCGGCGGAGTAAAGCATGTGGTAGCCGGTGCCAATCCCATGGATATTAAAAGGGGTATTGAGGTCGCGGTAGAAAAAGTAGTAGAAGAACTCAAAAGAATCAGCAAGCCTGTTCAGGATAAAAAAGAGATCGCCCAGGTAGGAACAATCTCGGCGAACAACGACCCCTCAATCGGTGAACTTATCGCTGAGGCTATGGACAAGGTCGGAAAAGACGGTGTAATCACGGTTGAAGAGGCAAAAAGCATGGTAACGTCACTTGATGTTGTCGAGGGAATGCAGTTTGACAGGGGATACTCCTCGCCGTACTTCGTGACCGATCCTGAAAGAATGGAATGCGTGCTGGAAGACGTCTTCATCCTGATCAATGAAAAGAAGATTTCTTCAATGAAAGATCTTCTCCCTATCCTGGAACAGACAGCGAAGCTGGGCAAACCCCTGCTGATCATCGCGGAGGAAGTTGAAGGTGAAGCGCTTGCCACACTCGTTGTCAACAAGTTAAGAGGTACAATACAGATAAGCGCTGTAAAGGCCCCTGGGTTTGGTGACAGGCGCAAGGCAATGCTCGAAGACATCGCCATCCTTACCGGCGGCACTGTGATATCAGAGGACCTCGGACTTAAACTCGAGAGCATAACTATTGATGACCTCGGAAAGGCCAAGAAGGTCACGATAGACAAAGAAAACACAACGATCGTCGAGGGAGCCGGAGACACGGCCAAAATTAAGGGAAGGGTTAAACAGATCAAGGCGCAGATTGATGAAACCACCTCGGATTATGACAGGGAAAAGCTGCAGGAGCGCCTTGCTAAAATTGTCGGCGGTGTGGCCGTTATTAATGTCGGCGCCGCAACAGAGATAGAAATGAAAGAGAAAAAGGCAAGGGTTGAGGATGCGCTACACGCAACCAGGGCTGCCGTTGAAGAAGGTGTGGTAGCCGGCGGCGGCGTGGCCATGCTTAGATGCATCAATGCACTGAATGACATCAAACTCGACCAGCATGACCAGAATGTCGGAGTCGGGATCATAAAAAGGGCGCTTGAGGAGCCGATCCGTCAGATCGTCAACAACACAGGCCTTGAAGGCTCGGTAATCGTTGAGAAAGTCAAAAACTCAACCGACGTAACCTTTGGTTTTAATGCTGCCACGGAAGAGTATGTCGAGATGTTAAGTGCAGGTATTATCGACCCTACAAAGGTGACCAGGTATGCGCTCCAGAATGCGGCGTCTGTTGCGTCTCTGATGCTTACCACGGCAGTGATGATTACGGACTTACCTGAAGAAAAGTCTGAAATGCCAGCAATGCCTCCGGGCGGAATGGGCGGCGGAATGGGCGGAATGGGCGGAATGTACTAAGACTTAAGAGTAAAAAACAACCGGATAAAGCGGGGGACATCCCCCGCTTTATTTTATCCCTTTAATAAAGCATGTCGTCCCGCAGAAACTCCAGGATACTTTTATCGGCGGTCTCCCGCTCCTTGCTCAAAGCCGAGGATAACCCGATTTGGAATAAACTCAAAAACCGGCCGACTCTGTTAAAGGCCTGGCATTCGGTCAGTTGCTTTTAGCCGCCGGTTTTGGCATCCTAAAATAATATGAGAAAAAATCTGACAATAATTATTGCCTGCACATTCTTTACTGCATGCCTCTATATCGCCCTTGTTATGCTTGTGCCAATGCGTAACAGTAATAAATATTTCGAGATCGAGATCCCGAAAGGCGCAACATTCAGACAGGCGATAGAGATACTTTACAATAAAAAATTAATCCGGGACAGGAATATCCTGCTGCTGATAGGCAGGCTGACCGGCGCCGACAGAAAGATCAGGGCGGGATATTATTCGATGCGGAGCAATATGAATCCAGCCGATATTTTCCGGATGATACTTGAAGGACAGATAATAGTCTGTCAAATCCGGATAGTGGAAGGTGATTCCCTGATCGAGATATCGGAAAAACTTGCCGAGGCGGGCTTAATGACCAGGGACGCTTTCTTCCATCTCGCAAGAAACCCGGATTTTCTGGCCTCGTATGCTATTGATAGCCTGACAATAGAAGGGTATATCTTCCCTGACACATATAAAATACCGAAGGGAGTAAAACCTGAAGACACTGTCGGAATAATGATAGACAGGATGCGCGAAAAGTATTCAGGCGAACTTGTTTTAAGAACTGTTGAGCTTGGAATGACTGAAAATGAAATATTGACACTTGCTTCTATCATAGAAAAAGAAGCGATTGTGGATTCTGAAAGGCCGCTGATAGCCGCTGTTTATCACAACAGGCTTAAGAAGAAGATGCGCCTCCAGGCCGACCCCACGGCCATTTACGGGGTAAAGAGCTTCAGGGAAAAGATAACGAGGGCAGACCTGCTCCGGAAAACGCCGTACAATACATATGCTTTCAAGGGTTTACCACCCGGCCCGATAGCTTCCCCCGGGCTTAAATCAATAAAGGAGGCACTGTATCCGGCAGACGCGCCGTACCTTTTTTTTGTATCAAAAGACAACATAACCCATAGATTTTCCGTTACCGTGCAGGAACACCTGGACGCTGTAAGGCTTTACCGGATGAGGAAACAGGCGGTAACGGATAAGACAGAAGAAAAATCCCCGGATGATGGAACATCGTAAAAAAACCAGAAAGATTTTTGTAGACGGTGTTCAGATCGGAGGCGGCGGCCCGATTATTGTCCAGTCGATGACAAAAACAGACACAAGGGATATAAAATCCACGGTAAGGCAGATAAAATCCCTTGCCGCCGCTGGATGTGAAATAGTGAGGATAGCGGTGCCTGACGCAGAAGCTGCAAACGCCCTCGGTGGTATCAGGGCGTCTGTCCCTATTCCCGTTATCGCCGATATACACTTTGACTGGAGGCTGGCGCTGGAAGCCGTTAAACAGAATGTAGGCGGACTGAGAATCAATCCGGGGAATATAGGGGCTAAATGGAAAGTCGCCGAGGTTGTTTCGGCATGCGGCAGCAATAATATTCCGATCAGAATCGGCGTTAATGCCGGCTCGTTGTCGAAGAAACTTCTCCGGAAATACGGCCGACCAACGCCTGAAGCACTCGTTGAGAGTGCTATTGAGCATATAAACATCCTTGAAGCATTAAGCTTCAGGCAAATAAAAGTCTCTCTCAAGGCATCGAATGTACCGGCCACTGTCGAGGCATACAGGCTTTTTGCCCGTAAATTCAGATATCCTCTTCATATCGGGATATCTGAAGCAGGCCCTGCTTTTACCGGGACAATAAAGAGTTCGGTCGGGCTCGGCATACTCTTGTTCGGGGGCATTGGCGATACGATAAGGGTCTCCCTTACAGCCGCTCCTGTTGAAGAGATCAGGGTCGCGTATCAAATCCTCAAAGCATTGGGTCTGAGGGAAAAGGGCGCGGACATTATCTCCTGTCCGACCTGCGGCAGGTGCGAAATCGATATCAGAGGACTTGCGACTAAAGTCGAGACCTATCTCAAGAATATTGACAGGCCATTAACCGTTGCCGTCATGGGTTGTGTCGTGAACGGACCTGGAGAGGCGAGGGAAGCAGATATAGGGATAGCAGGCGGCAAGGGCGGAGGGATTCTCTTCAGAAAGGGGAAGATCATCAAAAAAGTCGGGGAAAAGGAACTGCTGAAGGAATTACTGCGTGAAATAGATGTGCGGTCCGAATGACCGGTAAGGATATGGAAATAATCGGAATACCGCGCGCGGTGCGTGATGCCTGCCGGAAACACCTGTTGCAAAGCAGGACGATAGGATTCGTTCCGACAATGGGCGCTCTTCATGATGGGCACTTAAGTCTTCTGCGGAAGGCACGCAGGGAAAATGACATAGCGGTGGCGAGTATCTTCGGCAATCCAATGCAATTCGGCCCGTCGGAAGACTTTGAGAAATACCCGAGGGACATCGAAAACGATATAAAGAAACTTCGGAATGAAGAGATTGATATCCTTTTTCTGCCCGAATTGTCACTTCTTTATTCCAGCGGATTTTCGACTTATATTAATGTAGATATAATCTCTGAAAAACTTGACGGCGGTTTCAGACCTGGACACTTCAGGGGGGTGGCTACGGTCGTAGCGAAGCTTTTTAATATCGTGGACCCGACGCGGGCCTACTTCGGACAGAAAGACTTTCAGCAGACAATTATTATTAAGAGAATGGTGAAAGACCTGGACTTTGATCTGGATATCGTGGTCTGCCCGACTGTCAGGGAAGACGACGGCCTGGCGATGAGTTCCAGAAACCTCTACCTTGATAAAGAACAGCGCCGGGCGGCCCGGGTTTTATATAGATGCCTGAACGAAGCGTCAGACGCAATCAAATCTGGTATAATCAAACTAGAAGAGATAAAAGATTTAATGATAAAAATAATTTCTGGAGAGGCACTGGTCAACCGGATTAATTATGCTGCTGTTTATGATCCCATGACCCTGGATGAAGTTGACGTTATACAGGGTGAGGTTCTGATTGCGGTAGCCGTTCGATTAGGGGACACGTGTCTGATCGACAATATGTTGATCAACTCATAAAATTGGAGGTAGCCTATAATGATACAGAGAGTTTACGTTCAAATACTGGACAACTCGGCAAATGATATCATCCTGACTGAAAAATCGTTCCAGCAGCCGGCAACGAACAAATTGCTTGTTGATGAACTCAAAAGTGAATTGTATTATTCTTATCCGTCCATGGTGTCGGTTGAATATATCGATCTTTTTCTGCTTGAGGATGATGAATATTTTAATGATATTGTCGAGCTTTTAAGGCAGGGGGCCATTGACGCACCTGTTATCCTGATTAACGGTTCCCTGAAGATTCACGGGGGTATCCCGACCTCGGCAATTAAAAAAGAGGTTGAAACGCTGATTTTTTCAGGCCCGGTTCATTGACCGGAAGATATATATTTCTTCCGGTCAATAGTCAACGTACCCGGATCTGGCTTCTCCATTAATATTGCCAGGTTCCGGGATATAATCATCTGCCAGCTGCTTTATGATAAAACAGGATATCCTGCATCTTACATCCTCGGGAATATCGAGAAACTTAATGCCCATTCCCGGCTCATGGTCCAGGTCCTTAGTTAACTGATTGACATATCTTACCGTGCCTTTTAATTCAACCGGGTCCCTGTCATCAATACTAAAGACCAGCTTCATCTCCATGCCGGCGTCGAACGGGTTGATTGTTCTCAGAAACATCCCTTCCGCTGACAGTGTTAAGGCATACAAATCCAGTCTCTTGTCCCTGCAATTGACCGAAACCTTCAGACTTAATGAAACCCTTATAGTCTTTCGCGCTTCTTCATTTCTCATGCATCCAAGTATGGCGCTGTAGAATTCAGGAATATTGACTGGTTTTTGTAACAGGCCACAGCAGCCCAACTTCTCGTATTGATCTATAACCGTTTCATCAACATACGAAGCAATGATAAGCACCGGAAGGCGACTGAGTTCAGTGTCACCACGTATTATGCCAAGGCATGATGCCCCGTCTGTTGGGGGCAGCGCATGATCCAGTAAAATGATGTCGGGTTTCAGCTTCCCGGCCAAGCTTATTACTTCCGGTCCATTGCCGGCTAAATACACCTGATATCCCAGTCGTCTCAGAAGGATTCCGGCATACACCAGAAACTGCCTGCTCTTATCGGCAATCAAAACGGTATTGGATATCAACCTCTTCACCAGGACCCCTCCTTGCGACTTGGAATGCGGACATTGAGGATATACCCATAAAAATCCATTCGGATAAAAATGGATAACCTCAATTCATATTTATTAAGTAACACTATAATTGTAAATTCATGGAAAGTCAAGAAATAAATCTAATTGTTGAGTAAAATTCAACAATTAGGGTCTGCCCGATAAAAAGCATAGCGCAGAGAGCAAAGCGCATAGCGTAACGGATAAAAGAAGTTCAACGTTCAATGTTCAAGGTTCAACGTTCAGAGACAAAAGCACTGAAAGGCATGGCGCATAGCGTAACGGATTAAAGAAGTTCAACGTTCAATGTTCAAGGTTCAACGTTCAGAGACAAAAGCACTGAAAGGCATGGTGCATAGCGTAACGGATAAAAGAAGTTCAACGTTCAATGTTCAAGGTTCAACGTTCAGAGACAAAAGCACTGAAAGGCATGGCGCATAGCGTAACGGATAAAAGAAGTTCAACGTTCAATGTTTAAGGCGCAAACAAAAGCATAGCGTAACGGACTAAGGACGAAAAAAAGATCAGACAGTCTTGAATTTTAAACGCGTTCAGCCTCGGAATCATCCCCAAAATAATCAAAGGGGTTTGAAAGGCCAGCATAGCGCAGAGAGCAAAGCGCATAGCGTTAAAGCCTGGAAACAGAAGACCAGGACGGAAGGCAATACTGCTGACAATAATTATAACCCCTTTCAGTTACACAGTAGCCCTTGTATCCAGACCTGAATGTGGGTAAGGATAAGTTTACGTCAGGGGGACTGAGGGGGTTACTCTTAAAGTTATAGAAAACCAATTGCAAACAGTCTCCCTTTACTCTAAATGGGCATGAAGGGGGATTTCACAGATGTCATCGACGGCGCCTTGAAAAAAAGGCTCCCCTGTGTTAATATTTTTAATTCACTGAAAAGGCATTTTCAGAAAAATTCACACGCCGATTTGAGTTCTGCTTTATGGTCCCCCTTGGGTTGAGCGGAACAGGCGGAGGAAAAAACCACAGGAGGACACAACAATGGTAGTTACAATGAAAGAGCTGCTTGAGGCGGGAGTGCATTTCGGCCATCAGGTAAAACGATGGAATCCGAAGATGAAAAAATATATCTTCGGTGAGAGAAATGGCATATATATAATCGACTTGCAGAAGACCTTAAAGGGGCTGGAAAGCGCATATAGTTATGTCCGGCAAGTCGCCTCAACCGGTGCGGGCGTGCTTTTGGTAGGAACCAAAAAACAGGCTCAGGATTCAATCTTTGAAGAGGCGCAGAAGGCATCCGCTTTTTATATTAACCAGAGATGGCTTGGTGGAATGCTGACAAATTTTCGTACTATCAGAAAGAGCATAGAGAGGCTGAAGAAAATAGAGGCCATGAAGGAAGATGGCACACTGGATCTGCTTACCAAGAAAGAGTCGACCGCATTTGAGAAGGAAAGAGAGAAGCTCAGCAGGAATTTCTCGGGCATTAAAGAGATGAAAGAACTTCCGGGGATAATATTTATTATTGACCCCAAAAAAGAGAAGATCGGGGTGGCGGAAGCAAACAAACTGGCGATACCGATAGTGGCCGTTGTTGATACAAACTGCGACCCGGACGAGATAGACCATATAATCCCGGGCAATGACGATGCGATCAGGGCCATTAAGCTGTTGACATCAAAGATCGCGGATGCCGTTATGGAAGGCAGGGAAGTTCTGAATAAAAAGGTCCGTGAAGAAGCTGAAAAGGTGGCCATGGAAGAAAAGATACTGGCGGAGGAAGCTGAAGCAGCAGCAGCGGCTGAAGCGGCGGCGGTTCAGCCGGCGGCGGTGGCTCCGGTTAAAATAGCGGAGGTGGCGGAATGACGACGATTTCAGCCGGCATGGTGAAAGACCTCAGGGAAAAGACCGGCGTCGGTATGATGGAGTGCAAAAAGGCGCTCTCAGAGAGTTCAGGAGATTTCGAAAAGGCGATAGATGTTCTGAGGAAAAAAGGCCTTGCGTCAGCGGAAAAAAAAGCGGGGCGCAGCGCATCAGAGGGGATTATCGGCTCTTACATACATATGGACAGATTAGGTGTAATGGTTGAGGTGAACTGTGAAACCGATTTCGTAGCGAGGACCGATGATTTCAGGGAACTGGTAAAAGACATCGCCATGCATATAGCAGCGACAAATCCGGCCTGTGTTTCGAGAGAGGAAATCTCGGAGGACGTGATCGAAAGAGAAAAGGGAATATACATGGCACAGGTTTCCGGTAAGCCCCCACAGGTCATCGAAAAAATAGTCGAGGGCAAACTGGATAAATTTTTCTCGGAAACCTGCCTGCTGGAGCAGACATTTGTAAAAGACCCTGACCAGAAGAAAAAGGTGAAGGATATTATCGCTGAAAAAGTTGCGAAACTGGGCGAAAATATAATCGTCAGGAGATTCTCAAGGTTTCAGCTTGGTGATTCAGGGACGACGAATTAATGCCGGCTAAATACAACAGAATTCTGCTCAAACTCAGTGGCGAAGCCGTCATGGGAGATAAAGGCTACGGCATTGATGCGGCAACCGTGGATTTCATGGCGAAAGAAATAAAGATGATCGTTTCAATGGGTGTGCAGATCAGTGTAGTGATCGGCGGCGGCAATATATTCAGAGGCGTACAGGCCAGCCTGGAAGGAATGGAAAGGGCGACTGCCGATTATATGGGGATGCTTGCGACTGTGATCAATGCCCTGGCGCTCCAGAACACCCTTGAAAAACATAACATCCCGACCAGGGTCCAGTCTGCGATAGAGATGAGAGAGCTTGCCGAACCATACATAAGGCGCAAAGCGGTGAGACACCTTGAAAAGGGTAGAGTGGTTATTTTCGCGGCCGGCACCGGCAACCCTTACTTTACGACTGACACTGCGGCCGCCCTGAGGGCCATGGAAATAGGCGCGGACGTTATCCTGAAGGGGACAAAGGTCGATGGCGTATATTCCGCCGACCCTGTAACACACCCGGACGCTGAAAAATACGCGGAACTTACTTATATGGAAGTACTCAGAAAAGGTCTGGCCGTCATGGACTCGACCGCTATCACTCTATGTATGGACAACAACCTGCCGATTGTGGTATTTAATTTAAGAGGCGCAGGCAACATCAGAAAGGTGATAGAAGGAAAAAAAGTAGGAACCATCATAAGGAAGGAAGATGCAGCAGGAGCTAAAAAGAAGAACAAATGAGAGGATGAACAGCACGATCGATGTGCTGAAAAAGGAATTCTCTACGGTCAGAACCGTAAGGGCTTCTCTCGCCCTTCTTGACGGAATGACAGTGGATTATTACGGCACATTAACTCCCCTTGAGCAGCTGGCAAGCCTCAGCATACCCGACAGCCGGCAGATAGCGATACAACCCTGGGAACAGCGCATTATAGCCGACATTGAAAGGGCCATACTAAAATCAGACCTTGGTCTGACACCGATAAATGACGGCAAGACTATCAGGATCTCTATACCAATGCTCACGGAGGAAAGGAGAAAACAGCTGGTCAAGCTGGTCAAAAAAAGAGCTGAGGACGCCAAGATAGCGATTCGCAACATAAGAAGGGATGCCAACGAGGAACTGAAGAAACTTGAGAAGGAAAAGCATCTTAGCGAGGATGACGCAAAAAAAGAACATAATGAGATACAGAAGATTACTGATTCATTTATAAAGAAGATAGACGAGGTATTAGCTAACAAGGAAAAAGAGATAATGGAGGTCTGAAAGTGAACAGCAATTTCATCCTGAAAGTAGAAGATGCCAAACTGCCTGATATACAGAAGGCCCTTAAGCAGGCAGGCATCAGGATCAGAAGTATCATCGAGATATTCAAGGAAGAGACCGGGGAAGAGACCAAAAAAGACGAAACGCCGGAATAACGAATTCAGGGAAAAACGGGGCTTCCGGTGACATGAAAAGGTCTTCCACCGCTGCCGGGCGATCTCCGGATAAAAAACAGCGGCCATTCCGGAAACTCCTGGTGGAATTTTCTCGGCCGATTCATCTCCAGGGTCAACAACTCAGCCGCGCAAAGGACGATTTTCCCCCTTATTGCTAATTAATTTCATGCGATACCCAGATGGATTCCGACAAGACAATCAGCAAACAAACTTCTCCACGACGGAGGCCACTGGGTCTTGAAACCTCAACAAACTTGAAATGGCCACATTTTTTGTATTACTATTTTCCGGAAATCAAAAGCTGCGAAGGTCGGCGACGGAGCAAACTCCGGGCTGAATCTTTCGTGGTTTTTTTATTCGCCACGCGAGAATACATTTCAATAGACCGTATTTTCGGATAAAACAGGAGGAGGCGCAATGGATGATATAGAAAAACTCAAACACCTGCTTGGTCACTGGGCTGAACACAATGCAGGTCACGCGGATACCTACGTTGAATGGTCGAAGAAGGCTGACACACTGAAGATGCCGGCGTTGACGGAGATCCTGGAAGAGATCGCCGAGAAGACAAGAAGACTGGACGCACTCTTTAAAAAAGCCGAAAGTTTATGTTCCGGGGATAGTGATAAATGAAGATAATAAGCAAAAAACCCCTCTGGGAGGGTAAGTTTCTCAGGTCGTCCCTTATTAAGTACACGCCTTCAGGAGGGGAACCGCACGACCCATCCGGCCGACAAACGCAGCAGGGCGCAACAGGGAAGATATGGGAATGGGAGTCGATCGACAGGGTGAACTGTCCGGGAGTGGTCGCAATCGTCCCTTTCACGGACAATAACGAAGTCCTGCTGATAAGACAGTTCCGTCCGCCGGTAAATGGATACGTTATCGAACTGCCCGCGGGGCTCTGTGAAACAGGAGAATCGCTGAAAGATGCGGCTACAAGGGAACTGCTGGAAGAGACCGGGTATGCCGCCGCCAGGATGAAGTTTCTGATTAAAGGGCCGATGTCTTCCGGTTTGACGTCCGAAATGCTGGCTGTGTTTGTTGCGACCGGCCTGACTTTTTCCGGAGAAGCAGAGAGTGATGAAACAGAGGAGATAGAAGTGCTGACAGTGCCCGAGGACCAACTGGCAGCGAGGCTTTATGATCTGCAGGCAGCGGGCAACTATATAGACCTGAAGCTCTTCGGACTCATCGGGATAGCAAGGAGCACCTGAATAATAACGGCGAGGTTCATTCAGTCTTCTTTCTCTTTCCTCCGCATGCCGTCCTTTTCGCCTCTTCAATAACCTCAACCAGAGGGACATTCTTTTGGCTTGCGATCTTCCTGCAGTCATCGTATTCGGGCGTATATTTTCTTCCGGAATCATTGAGTTCGGATATCTTCACCCTGACCCTGCCGTGTCCGGTACGCAGATTTTTCAATTCCCTTCCGAGAGTCACCCTGGAAGTTTCATAATAACGGACACCTATCGTGGTTGACTCCCGGAGTATCAGGCTGATCAGATCATCCCTTCTGTCGGCGTGACATAATACGCTCAGCTTTACGCCGGGCCGGGTCTTCTTCATTATTATCTGCGTCATATAGACATCGAGAGCGCCATCCTGGAAGAGTTTTTCGATAATATATTCATATATCTGGGGGTTCATATCATCTATATTCGTCTCTATTACAGTCACCTTTTCCCTGTCCGGGCTCCGATACATATCCCCCGTGAAAATCCTGAGGATATTGGGCCTCTTTTCAAACTCCTTACTCCCGGCTCCGACACCTGTCTTTTCATGGATAAACAGAGGCATCTCTCCAAACTCTTCCGCAACTGATTTCAGTATTGCCGCTCCGGTAGGCGTGGTCAGCTCAAAAGGAGGGCCGGCGGAATATACAGGCACACCCCTTAATATTTCCGTGGTCGCCGGAGCAGGGACCGGCAACGTGCCGTGCGCCGTCTCGACAGCGCCTCCGCCAAGGTTTACGGGCGACGCATGGATTTTTTCAATACCCAGCAGATCAAGGCCTATTAATGTCCCGAAAATATCGACCAGGCAGTCTATACCACCCAGTTCGTGGAGATGGACTTTATTGATTGGTTCCCCATGGACACCGGCTTCCGCTTCAAAGAGTCTATTGAAGACTTCAGCGCCTTTTTTCCTGATGTCTTCCGATAGTGAAGAGGCCTCTATTATCCTCCTGATATCCACCAGTTTCCGGGCGGTTTCCTGCCTGCCTCTTCCCGCGGGCTTCAGTATAACATCAACCTTTGTCGCCGCAATGCCCGCCCGCCTGACTTTTTCTTCGGAAAGGCTATAACCCTTCACAGGCAGCCTTTTTAAGTGGCTCTCAAGCTCCTTAAGCGGCACACCAGCGTCTACCAGCGCTCCAAGACACATGTCGCCGCTGATCCCTGAAAAACAATCAAAATACGCTATCTTCAAGTCTCCTCCTATAGGCAGCCGGGCAGTATCAAACCTGTTTTATACACAAAAAAGCTTTTCTCCGGCTTTTTAACCCCAGATGCAGGGATTATCATATCAACCCGCCGGGGGCCTGGATCATGTCCGGTAAGTTTAATAGTTTTTATCATTATAACAAACAATATCACAAATCCGGAGACAGGAATCACATCAATCTCTGGAAAATGGCTGTACATGCAGGTTGAACTTTTGATCGAAAACGCCTTGCCGGCGCCCATGACAAAGCTTCCGTCTTTATCCCACCTCACAGGGAAAACTTGACTTCCAGCCATATTTCGGTTATTTTTTTAAATGGAGTTATCACCCCAAATTATAATTATAATCTGCATATTTTCCGTAACATTCATACTTAACCTCGGGTGTGGATATCTCAGGAGCAAGACACAAAAATACTCTTTTAAGTGGTTCCTGTACATACACCTGTCGATCCCGATGGTAGTTCTCGCGAGGATTTTGTCACATCTTGACTACCGCTATATACCTGTATTTGTACTTGCCGCCGTTGGTGGACAGATTTTCGGCGGAAGACTGGGGCCCTGATAATTGCTCGCGGCTATTTTAAGAGAACCCGGGATTATAGACATCAGGGAGGTGGAGACACCCGAACCTTCGGAAGGTGAGCTGCTGATAAAAGTAAAGGCGGCCCTGACCTGCGGGACCGACCTCAAGGCGTTTGTCAGGGGCCATTCCCTGATCCCCATGCCCGGGCCTTTCGGCCATGAATTCTCGGGCATAATCACGGCAAAAGGGAAAGGCACCGGCAAGTTTAAAACAGGAGATGCTGTTATGGCTGTCCACAGCGCTCCATGCCTTGACTGTTCATACTGCCGGAGTAAGCTCTTCAACCTCTGTGAAAATCTTATGTCCACAAAAGTCCTCGGGGCTTTTGCCGAATATATTCTGGTTCCAAGACATATAGTCCGGCAGAATGTCTTTAAGAAGCCGGATGGTCTGAGCTTCAAAGAGGCGTCCTTTCTTGAACCACTGGCATGCGTAGTCCACGGTATGGAGCCCTTAAAAATCTCTAAAGGTGAGACGGTTTTCATAATCGGGGCCGGCCCGATCGGGCTTCTCCATCTGATGCTGGCGAAATCAAAAGGCGCGAAAGTATTGATAACGGACATCGGGGAAGAAAGGCTCAGATCAGCAAAAAAATCAGGCGCTGACCTTGTCTTCCAGAGTCCGGAATCAACCCGGTGCGTACGGGATTTCACCGGGGGAACCGGTGCGGATTATGTCTTTGAATGTACCGGCCGGCCTGAAATATGGGAGTCTACAGTCAATTATGTCAGAAGAGGTGGGGCAGTCGTATTATTCGGGGGCTGCAAGGCGGGCACCATCGTCAAATTCAGCGCCGACAGACTTCATTACGATGAGATAACTCTCAGGGGCACTTTTCACTTTACTCCCCGGGACGTCAAAAAATCGTTTCTTCTCCTGAAAAACAGGGAGATAGGAGTAAAAAAATTAATCTCGGGAACTTATCCCCTGAAAGAGACAGGCGATGCCTTCAGTGAACTGTCCAGGGGTATAGGGATAAAATATGCTATCGTCCCCTGAACGCCTGGCTTTTATCCCGGCCCCCATGTCAGGGAATAAAAGATGAAGGTTGCTAAACTATACAGCTTTGACGATATAAGGACCGAAGACCTGCCGGTTCCTGATATAGGCACTGAAGACGCCCTGCTCAAAACAAAGGCATGCGGCATCTGCTCGGGTGATGTCATGCAGTGGTATATCGAGAAAAAAGCGCCCCTGGTTATAGGCCACGAGCCGGCAGGCGAAATTGTAGATACAGGCAGCAAGGTCACCTCCTTTAAAAAAGGTGACAGGGTCTTTGTTCACCATCATGCGCCCTGCTTCACCTGCGGATTCTGCAGGCGGGGCGATTATGTACAGTGTCCCGTATGGAAAAGTTCGGCGATAATCCCGGGAGGCATCTCGGAATACATATTAATCCCGTCGATAAATCTCGAAAATGACACCCTGGCGCTCTCTGAAAACCTCAGTTTTGAAGACGGCACACTGGTCGAGCCGACCGCCTGCGTTGTGAAAGGATTAAGGAGGTCAAAGATAATTCGAGGTGATACAGTCCTCATTATCGGACTCGGCGTTATGGGCCTGATGAACCTGTTATTGGCAAAAGAGTATGGGGCCCGCCGGGTGATCGGCGCGGACATGGTGAAGTTCAGGCTGAACAAAGCACTTGAATACGGTGCCGACGCGGTTATAGACGTATCAGTAGAGAGCCTGCGCGATGGGCTGAGAGAGATCACAGGCGGTGATATGGCAGAGCTTGTCATAGTCGGACCTAACAGCGCGGAGGTAATGATGGAGGGGCTGGAATGTGTCAGGCCCGGAGGGCAGGTGCTCTTTTTTACTCCCGCAAGGCCCGGTGAAAAATTGATTTTAGACCCGAACCACCTCTATTTTAATGACATAAACATCATAACAAGCTATTCATGCGGACCGACCGATACTGCTGACGCCCTTGAATTTATAGAAAAAGGCGTTATATCAGCGGACAGACTCATTACACACAGGTTCCCGATAGAAAAAACGGATGAGGCGTTCAGGCTGACCTCCAGGGCGGAGAACTCCCTCAAGGCCGTAATAACATTTGACTGATTTAATAAGGAGTCTTTAATTGACAAGAAAAAAGAAGCCGGCGGAAAATTCATTCTGTGAAATAGAAAGCAATAAACCCGAGGGGAAGAGACTGAACCGTACCGCCTTTTATAAACATAAAGGCGATTTCAGTTGGCGCGGAATCAAAGACGCTCCATACAAAAACAAAGGTGACGAATGGGCCGGTATAATCAGAAGGGTGCTGATCGGTTCACATGGCGAGTCAGCAAAATTCCAGATAAGATATTTCGAAATTTCCCCTGAAGGAAACAGCAGTATCGAAAAACACAGACATGAGCATGTGGTGATAGGTGTTAAAGGTGAAGGCATTGTGCTTACCGGCAGGACAAAAAGGAAGATGGGTTTTATGGATACGATCTACATATCTCCAGATACGCCCCATCAATTAATAAATCCCTTTAAAGAACCTTTTGGATTTTTATGTGTCGTTAATGCGAAGAGGGACAAACCAAAACTGATTAAAAAGTGATTCCGGACTTTTCCACTTAAAGTCTGTTTATAAACATTAACAGGTATTGCCTTCCGTCCGGGTCTTATGTTTCCAGTCTTTAACGCTATGCGCCATGCTCTTTGCGCTTTGCTGGTCAAAGAACCCCTTTGATTATTTTAGGGATGCTTCCGAGGCTGAACGCGTTAAAAATTCAAGGCTGTCTGAGCTTTAAGTCTTTCCTCCTTAGTCTGTTACGCTTTGCTTTTGTTTGCGCCTTAAACATTGAACGTTGAACTTCTTTTATCCTTAGCGCTATGCACCATGCCTTTCAGTGCTTTTGTCTCTGAACGTTGAACCTTGAACATTGAACGTTGAACTTCTTTAAGGGCGGTTGTCTTCCTCCTTACTTCTTACTTCTTACTTCTTACTTCTTACTTCTTCAGGTTCTCTCTTTTTCAAGAAATTTCAAAAACTCCACGGCGGGACGTGAAAGGAACTTGTCCTTGAGATAAACCACGCAGAGATTTCTTGAGAAACCCGCATCGATTATCTTTGATTTTTTCAGTGCTTCAGACTTTATCTCCGCTTCAATCGCCTTGTCCGGGAGGATCGAGATGCCGAGCCCTACCTTTACAAGTACCTTGATCGTCTCTAAATAGGCTACTTCCATATCGACTTTCGGTATAAGTCTCTTTCCCGAAAATACATCGTCGATCACTCTGCGTGTGGTTGTGCCGGGTTCAGGGAGGATCATCCCATACCCTGTTATGTCTTTAAGCCTTATAGTCCCGCGTGACTGCAATGGATGGCCGTTCGGAAAGACCAGGGACATGGTGTCTTTCCATATAATTTTTGAGACAAGTTTACCGGGCGCCACAGGAAGTGTAATAACCCCAAGGTCAACAAGATTTTTATTCACCATATCA
This sequence comes from Nitrospirota bacterium, assembly GCA_024275975.1. Classification (GTDB taxonomy): domain Bacteria; phylum Nitrospirota; class Thermodesulfovibrionia; order Thermodesulfovibrionales; family UBA6898; genus JAJRYC01. The sequence goes on from JAJRYC010000100.1 coordinate 21,545, forward strand.
AGAATCGATTCAGAACGGTGGCACCTGAGTTTCAGGTCGACTTCCGGGTAGGAGGTTATATATGATTTAATGACAGGCGGAAGCCTGTGAAGTCCTATGTGGTCGCTAATCCCGATAACAAGTTCCCCGGAACATTTCTGTGCCATGTCTTTTACAGCGGCCTTTGCCTCGGAGACAGAGCGGAGTATGTTTTCGGCATATGAAAAGAGGACCTCTCCGGCCTTTGTCAGAAAGACTTTCTTGCCTATACGGTCAAACAGTTTCTCCCCCAGTTCTTCTTCGAGGGCCTTGATCTGTTTGCTGACAGCAGGCTGCGTAAGCAGGAGCTCCTTTGCGGAACGGCCTATGCTATTTAGTTCAGCGGCTTTTTTGAAATATTTAAGCTGGTAAAAATCCATACTTTTAGTTATCGATATTATAAAAATAATGAATTTGAATAATATTTACGGATATGATATTTTATTTACAGGATAAAAATCAAATGGAATTTTTATCAGAGCGGTTTATATCTTTATGAGAGGATGGAATTTATGGCAATGACGCTGGCTGAAAAAATATTCAGGTCACACCTGAAGGATGAACCCTTCCCCGGCACAAAAGTCCTTGATATAGATGTGGTGATGTGCCATGAGATCACTACGCCTATAGCTATCAATGACCTTGTCGCGCGTGGGAAGGACAGGGTCTTCAACCCTGAAAAAATAAAGGCTGTAATAGACCATGTCACCCCCGCAAAGGACACTAAGACTGCGATACAGGGCAAAATAGTGAGGGACTGGGCTGGAAGACATGATATCAGGGACTTTTTCGATATTGGAAGAAACGGCGTCTGCCACGCCATTTTTCCGGAAAAGGGGTTTATACGGCCCGGGTATACTGTAATAATGGGCGATTCGCACACCTGCACACACGGGGCCTTCGGCGCTTTTGCCGCGGGTGTCGGCACAACCGACCTTGAGGTCGGGATACTGAAGGGCGTATGCGCGTTCAGAGAGCCCAAAACAATACGCATAAACATTAACGGGAAAGCGCCCGAGGTAGTATATGCCAAGGATATCATCCTGAGAATCATTAAAGAACTGACGGTAAAAGGCGCGACCGACGCCGTCCTGGAGTTCAGGGGTGATGCCGTAAGCAAAATGTCGATGGAAAGCAGGATGACGCTCTGCAATATGGCGATAGAGGCCGGGGGAACGTCAGGCGTCTGCATGCCGGATGAAGTGACTGTGGACTATCTCTGGCCGTTTATATCATCTGAATACAAGAGCAGGGAGGACGCCATGGAAGATTTCAGGAGATGGTGGTCCGACGAAGGGTGTGAATACGCAAAGGTTCTCGACATCGATATTGCGGGGATGGAGCCCCAGGTCACCTTCGGGTATAAGCCTGATGAAGTCAGGGACATATCAGAGATGGAAGGCACACCAGTTGATCAGATATACATAGGTTCCTGCACAAACGGCAGGCTTGAGGACCTGCGCATAGCCGCGCAGTATTTAAAGGGCAGAAAAATAGCGTCGGCAGTGAGGGGGATTGTTTCTCCGGCAACGCCGAAGGTCTTCAGGGACGCTGATGAAGAAGGGATCATAAAGATATTCATGGATGCCGGGTTCTGCGTTACGAACCCGACATGTGGCGCCTGTCTCGGGATGTCCAACGGAGTGATCGCTCCCGGAGAGGTCTGCGCTTCCACAACAAACCGGAATTTCAACGGCAGGATGGGTAAAGGCGGCATGGTTCATCTCATGAGTCCGGCGTCAGCGGCAGCAGCTGCCGTGGAAGGAAAGATCACCAACCCGGAAAGATTAAGGAAGGAAGGGATATCATGAAAAAATTCGGCGGAAAGGTCCTGTTCCTTGACAGGTCTGACATCAATACGGACGAGATAATACCGGCAAAATATCTCACCGAGATTTCGAAAGAGGCATTACAACCTCATATGCTGGAAGACCTCAAACTGGAAGGTTTTGACCCTCAGGGCGCTGAGGCACGCGAGGCTGAAGTGATCGTTACGCGCGCGAACTTTGGGTGCGGCTCTTCCCGTGAACATGCGCCGTGGGTCTTCGAGGTGAACGATATCAATGTCGTGATAGCCTCAAGCTTTGCCCGCATATTCAGACAGAACATGTTCAACTGCGGCATGCTCGCCATTGAACTGTCTGAAGAGGATATCAGCGCCCTTTTTGAATTCAGGGATGATGATGGAGCCATCGATATAGATTTTAAAAATAACAGCCTGACAATCACGTCCGGAAAAGGCAGCAGGACCTTTATGTATAATATTTCAGAATTTGACAGGGCCCTTGTAGAAGCCGGCGGATGGCTGGAATTCGCTGATGCCAGGTATTGATCCAAAGGTTGCGTAAATAACAGGCTGTCTCTTTGTGTCTCAACAAAACGGTCTTTTTGATTAACAGGAAATTAAACCCGGCATAAATGTCACAGGGAATGTTACTAAGAAGACCATAAGTAAGAATATATACTGATGAGTTTATTGGTAAGGCAGCTTGGTATGTCATTCCCGCGAAGCTTGTCCCAGCAGGCAGTAAGCAGGGAGCGGGAATCCAGAGTAAAAAGGCTGGGTTCCAAGCCAAGACCGGAATGACAAAAATGGCGTAAAGATCTCGCCTTACTTATGAACTTATTAGTAAGCATCGCAATTACCTTGGTTAGCCTTGCTATACTCATAGTTGCCAAGCTTTAGACCCGCATTTTTCTTGTAAGAAGCAAGAGAGTGTGGTAAGTTATGAGTGCTTTACCAGAAACTATTTAATAACTTGTTATGCCGCAGGAGATTCACGTGTCGAGATCTGAGTTATCAAAAGTCTACCAGCTTATCGAGCTAATCAAAGATCGCGCTCACCACGACTCCTATTTTCAGAACTTCGAGCAGTCGATTGGCGAGGAGCCATCGAAACGGCGTATCTGGTTAGCCCGAGAAAAGGAGTTGCAACGGCTCGACAGTGAATCGTGGGATTTTCTAAAGAATGAAGCATTGCCCTACTTAACCGCTCGCAATAATCGTGGACGCGGATGGGAGCAGCTCATTTCAATCCTCAATCAAGCACGTGCGCATAACTTCCTACTTGATTCAGGCTACTCGGATATTCGGTTCATTCCGCGAGAAAGTGAAAAAGGGAAAA
>JAJRYC010000013.1 GCA_024275975.1 Nitrospirota bacterium
GCTTTGTTTAAAGTAGATTGTTTATTGTCCTGACTTCAATCTGCCTGTCGAGCTGAAAATCTTCCCTTCCGAAATATACTACCGTTCCCTTCCTCAGCCCTAACTGTTCGAGGCTTCTTTTAAAGCCTTTTAAATCCCCCAGGCCTATTGTGGTCGATGTCTTGATTTCATAAGCATGCAACCCCTGCCTGTCATGAACAAGAAAGTCTATTTCATCTCCCTGGGATGTTCTGTAAAAATAAAATCCGGTACGGCCTGATGGCTCTTGCATATATTTACGCTTTAGCTGTTCTATCACAAATCCTTCAAAGCTGAAGCCCCGGTACGGCGAGGTCCTTAAAGCCTCAACGGATGAAATGTTTAATAAATAATGAAGCAGCCCGGTATCACGGAAATAGATTTTATGACTCTTTACCAGCCGCTTGCCCACATTTTAAAGAGAATTTGTGTCAGGTCTTGACATGATACATGTTGTCTGTTGTTAAACAAAACTGCTATGGCTATTTCATCCAGGCTTTTCCCATATCTCAGTTTTCAGGTTATATGTATCATGTCAAGACCTGACACCGCCTTTAGAGCCAGCGTGACGGGGAGTAGTTGCCCCGGAGTTCTCTGATCAGGGCCTGCATGACCATCTGGCGGCCCCAGTTATACTCACCCCAGGGATAGAGAAACTTTAGTATCTCCACTATGACCTTGCGTTTGTCCCTTCCCCGAAGCCTGGATAGAGCCTCCCGAAAATCTGCCTCATGAGGTCGGCCGAAAAGTATTTTTATCGGGTTCCACTGGTCCGAGCAGCGGCGCACCTCGGATGCTATCATTTGACGATAGACTGACTGCAGGTCAGCGTTACTGCGCATTGCTTCCACGGCAGCCTCTCCGGCTATCGCTCCTGAGTGAAGCGCACAGCTCATGCCCTCGGCTATCATGTTGAGAAATCCCGCGGCCTGGCCTGTAACAATCACATTCCCCTTACCAAAGACATATCGGTTGATAAGAGACAGGCCAAAGTTGTTTACCACGGTCTCCTTGTCTTCAGTAGGTTTGAGCTTTACTCCATAGTGCTTTTCCAGATACTCAATCGTCTTTTGGTGCCTCGCGGTAAGTTTATCCCCGGCTTTGTGGCCGACGCCAATGATCTGCCGACCGTTACGCTCGTGGCTCCATGTATAATAACCAAGCCCGGGATGAAACCAGAAGTGAAAGTACCTCCTATCAAGGGGGCATTCTATTATCTCATGCAGGTACTGCCTGACTGTAAACCAGTTTATGCTCTGCCTGTAACCGGGGTAGAGGCTGCACACCACTTGTGAATTAGTTCCGTCGGCGCCGATTACCATGCGCGCACGGTAGCGCACGTCTTCTTTATCCTGCTTTGCAAGAACCTCTACGTGATTACCCCTGTTCTCAAGGCTGATGAGGCGCGTTCGGTCGTGTACTTCCACCTTGCTCTGCTTTACTGCCCAGTAATCTGAGTTCATACGGTTCAAATGTGGAGTTGAGCCGTAGTCAAAATCCATCGGCATCTGTATCATTCCCCTGAAATGAAAGGTAACACCCTGGCAGGAGGTGGGCTCATGAAGTATTTCCCTCGGAAGGGGGCCGAAGTTTTCTATCAGAAACCTGTGTCCACGGGGAGATATTATGCCGCTGCATGGCTTGTTGCGGGGAAGTGCGTACCGTTCTATAGCGACTGTCTCGTAGCCGGCGTCTACCAGACGCTTGGAAGCCGCGGCAGCAGAGAGGCCCGCACCAACGATCAGAACATCTACTTCTCTTATGCCTTCGGGTCTGCTCACGGAGCGTCTTCTCCGGCAAGCTCGGCCACGTGAACAACAGGGATATCTACTTCTGCATTTTTTAAAAGCCCGATATCTTCCACCGACTCCACCACTATCCGATTGAAGCTCCGGCCTTCAAGTATCCATCGTATCTGCCCGGTATTTTGGGGGGTGAATTCGTTTCCGGTTTCTGTATTTGTGTACCCCCCGGTTGGAATGGCGATACGTTGAAGGTCAAGGTTCATGGCGCATCCGGTCTGTCTGCTTATGTCGGTATAAAAGGGCATGCACCGGTTGAAATCCATGTTGTAGGAGCGGGCCTCGATAATGTATAGGTCGGTAGGTCGAAGGGCGGTTTGCATGCCGGGAAGCCTTAGCAGCGCCTCGCCAAGGCCGATCACCTCAAGCCCGGGCAGTACGGCCTGCATGTAGCGCTTTAAAAGACCATCGGCAGTTATAACTTTTCTGATGCCGGTGAGCGTTTTAATGAATGATACGGCCCTCCCGGCTTTGGGCCTGCGGCCAGTCTCAAACGCCTCTAATACATCCGAGCCGTTGTCTTCAGCTACCGGAATATCAAGGAGTCTGGCCGAGTGTTTTAGCAGGTCTTTATTCTCCAGTAACGCCGCATTAGGGACCAGTAAGGCCCGGCCAGACGATGACTGGTTAACTTGTCCATGCGGCAATTCTTCTTTGCTATAGCCGTTAAGCGCTGCCCGGAGCTTAAGCGTGATATCAACTGTGCGGATATCCATAGCGAATGCCGGTTCGCATGAGCCGCATAGAAGGCATGCATCCACCGAGTCCCTTATCTCCCCGGGCTTTGCTCCGCCCTGAAGCGCCCTGGCCCGGCCTGCAAAGGTTAGAAGTGCATCGTGGCGCTGCTGCCATATGGGGCATGGCAGTGTGCACAGGCCGCAGCCATTACACTTTTCATATCCACTAATATCATTAGTCGGCATCAAAAGATCACGTCCGGGTTCAGGATCATTGCCGGATCTGCTTTCTGTTTCATGGCCAGGTGTTTGTCCACGAGTTCGTCACCAAAAGCGCGCCTTATGTAACCCTTCATCATTCCTCCGAAGCGGTAGTAGCTTGTGCCCATGTCAACGCCGATGTCGTATATCTCGTTCTTAAAGGACTGAAAGTGATCACGGCTGTAATTATGGTTTCCGAGCATTGGCTCGAATTCGCAGCCGTAGCCGAAGTTTTGAGCATCAGGGGGGATGCAGGAAAGTTCATAACGCGGTCTGTTCTCGAAAGATCCGAAAAGCTTAATGCCCACGCAGTAAAGAGTGTAGTGCGGGAAGTATCGCCTGCAGACCTCGTTTCCTCTTTCTACAGCTTCTGCGAACTTTTCCGAACTGGTCGCCAGGTCTGGAATTACCATCTCCCTGTCTCCCCAGAATTTCCAGACAGCGCGTGAGAAGACTACTGTTCTATCAATTATCTTATTGCCATGCATGTGAGCGGCCGGGCTTAATTCCGGCAGCAGGCTTCTCTTTCGTTCAAGAAGATAAAGCGCTTCCTTGGCTTTCCAGGGGTGAAGTGCATAGTGCGCGGCCATGTGAATAGCAAAGCCGATCTCGCCGAGTCCACTGATGCGCTTTTTGTATCTGCTGAAGAACTCCCGCTCTTTCTCGTCCGAGTCAAATGCAACCAGCAGATTGATAGCACGGTCAAGCATGGTCAGAATGCCCAGGTAATCGGCTGCTTCCTCCTCCACCAGAAAACGGAGGTCATCGATAGCCGTTCTCAGGGAGCTGTAGTAAAAGTAATGCATGGTAATTGGAGTGAAAGGCCGGATTTTAAGAGTCGCTTCAGTGATGACGCCAAACTGCCCATATCCAAGCAGCACGCGCTCAAATAGTTCCGTATTTTCTCGCTCGCTGCACTCAACAATCTCGCCTGTAGGGGTTACGACCTTTAGAGCTATGGCCTGGTCCGCGCTGCAACCGAACTTTGGAGAGTTGATATCTATACCACCCACTCCCAGTGTGCCACCTACAGAGGAAGTCATATTAAGTGGTGCGGAGATGTAATCGAGCCCACGGCGTCTCAGGGCTTCGGCCAGCGAGTGCCAGTATATTCCGGCCTCGGTGCGAACCGTTAAATTGGCTTCGTCGATATGAAGGACGTTGCTCATGCCTCGCGTATCGAGCTGCAGTCCCCCGAAGGAGATGCATTCGCCTTCAGTGGTAAGCCCGCCGCCGCGCACAGAGACAGGGACTGTGTATTTCTGGGCAGCCTTGAGGATTGTTGCTACGTCCTCGGACGATCTGGCTACGAGCACACCTCGTGGCAGGCCCATGGCCACGCCGCCTCCGTCAGTAATGTATACCGAGCGGCCGGCCAGGCTCTGATTGATCATTATGTCCCTGGATGTGAGTTCTGCAACAAAGGCATTCCACCCGGTACCATCCCAGCGAGATGGATTGGTCTGCTGCCGGGGGACGCCCTTTAGAGAGTCAGGCCCAACAGGGTCAGGAGGGATTATGCCTCGCGGTAATTTGGTTGTATTGAACTCATCCTGTTTCATAAATAAATATACGGCAGGGACGGTATAATTTCATCTAATACCTTAATCATCCTGGATTAGCATGGAGAACAGAACCGAAAGAGATAAATTGCGGATATGATTTCTTTTGCGGAACCCGGTTGTTCGGTCTTCTTGTATTTCAATATGCGCCGTAGACATCCAACCCTCCAATCTGTAAGTATTATACATTATAAAAGCTCTCGGGATTAAATCCTGTTTATCAACTTTTAAATATGTGTGTATGGTTTTATGCCGGGATTTTCCGGAAAAGAGATCAGCAGAAGTGTAAAAGGAGAAGGATATAATTAAAAGACAGCCCTGAACGCCAACCGTTTATTTGACCTCAGGCTTAACCTCTCCTTAACATTCCTGTAACATTATGCTGCTATGATACTTAATATTACATGGAATTTCGAAGATGCGCCTTCCATAAAGACAGACAGGAACGCGGAAACGATGCTATAAGAATTTGCACCATTAAACAGGATCCTGTTCCATACGGGAAAAGGAGGAGAGCATGTGTCAATATCTGGAAATGAAGGACAGGACGTGTAGAGTGGGAGGCATAGAGGTGGCATCCATTGATTGCGCTAGCATGAAGTTATGTACAGGCAGAAGATACGAGGCATGTACAATCTACTTTGTGAGTTTTTTCCTTCAGGACTGGTCAGCCCTCTGGACATCATAGCGCATTCCGACAGCAGCAGCCAAAAACCGTTGAGGAGACTTGCCTGAATGGTCTCACGGCATTGGAACAAGGGCTTTCCTCCCGGTTTCTTCTGGGGTATTGCAACATCGGCCTTTCAACTCGAAGGTTCCGCTAATGCCGACTGGGCTTCATGGGACCAGACTTTAGCCGAAACACCGGATATAACACAACACTATGACCTCTATAAAGAAGATTTAGGATTACTTAAGGAACTGGGTGTAAATTCCTACCGTTTCTCCCTGGAGTGGAGCAGGATACAGCCCGAAGAGAACGTATGGGACTATGAGGCGATAGCACATTATCAGGAGATAATCAATATACTGCTGGAAAATAATATTACGCCTATGGTCACAATCCACCACTTCACTCATCCCCTGTGGTTTATCAAAAAGGCATGGCATGACGATGCATCTATTGAAAAGTTTCTCTGTTATACAGAGAAGGTCGTCTCAATATTGAAAAATGTAAAATACTGGATAACATTCAATGAACCATATGTGCTTATCCTTGGCGGGTATCTTGAGGGGTGCATGCCCCCCGGCATCAAGGATGTCTCGCCGGCGCTGAAAGCACTACGGAACATCCTTATATGCCATGGGAAGGCATACGATATTATCCATTAGCATGTCCCTGACGCGATGGTGAGTGTCGCCCATAATATGGCGGCCTTTGCCCCATGGAACAGATGGAATCCGGCGGACAGGTTCCTGTCCAAAATCGCCAAATACTTTTATAATCATTCCCTTCTGGATGCCTTCAGCACCGGCAGATTGAGGATACAATTTCCGTTCAGAAGGGCGATAGAGACATCCGTCCCGATAAAAGGCAAGCTCGATTTTTTAGGTGTGAATTATTATACACGGATGCACCTGAGATTCAATCCTTTTAGAAGAATGGGGATTGAGCTGAGACACAGGGACATCGAGGGTTATGGTCTTACTGATATGGGATGGGAGATTCACCCCCAGGGCCTTAAAAGAGTACTGATCCAGGCGTCAGGACATGGGGTTCCATTAATAATAACGGAGAATGGCATAGCGACCAGAAATGACAGGAAAAAGATAAAATTCATGAAAAGACATGTGGATGTCCTGGAAAAATGTCTGAAACGGGGTATTGATATCCGGGGTTATTTCTACTGGTCCCTGATCGACAACTACGAATGGCTCAGGGGGCTTGATGCGGGTTTCGGCCTTTACAGTGTCAATTTTGAAACCCTCGAGCGCAAGCCTACCGCTGCCGCGGCGTATTATGCGGATCTCATCAGACGCAGATCTTCGGTTTAACTGAAAGTTAACCATTCTTTCATCTTCCTGTAATAAGAAAGACCTACAATTAATTACAATGTTACTGTGTGATTTTCATATTCACACAAGGTACTCCGATGGTTCCGTAGACCTTGAAAGAACAGTTGACCTTTTTGGTCAGGCCGGTTTTGATGTGATAGCCATAACCGACCATGTGGTCAACGGGGACACGACAATTGGAAGGCTTACACACAAACTGAAATTCTCGGTCAGAGAAGATAATTTTGATACGTATATGACTAATATCCGGAAGGAGGCGGGAAGGGCATGGAACAAGTATGGATTGCTTGTGATCCCAGGTGTTGAGATAAGCAAGAATTACCTCTCCGCCGATAAATCCGCCCATTTCCTTCTTCTTGATATAAAGGAATTTGTTCCTGCCTGCTGGAGCTACGAAAAGATATTTCTCGAGGCAAAGAAACAGAATGCCCTGGTGATAGCATGTCATCCGCACTACATGTCCGACCTGTCAAGGAATGCCCTGTTCCTCTGGAACAACAGGGAGAGATACGCCAAGTACATAGATGCATGGGAAATAGCCAACAGGGACGATGTCTTTAATGTAATCAGCCTGAAAAAGTATCCCTATATTGCAAATAGCGATTTCCATAAAGTCCGTCACATATATTCGTGGAAGACACTGTTGAACTGCGAAAAAGATGTTGATTCGGTCAAACAATGTATACGGCACAACAAGGGTGTTGCTATAACTCTATTCAGGAGTTAGAGGCAACAGGAAGAGAGATTTTATTGCTATATAATCGCCGGGCATAGTAAAAGGAGGAGAGAGGTGGAAATGTTCTGGATTTTTGCGGGTATTACTATTATTGGACTTACAGGCTATGTGTTTCAAATAGTAGCGGTGCATTCGCATACTTCTTCCAAAAGTTCCAGGGAGGGGCCAACCTTTACCGGCCCTTTTCCCCATGTTTCAATCCTTAAACCCCTGAAGGGGATAGACGACAATTTATTTGATAATCTCGAAAGCTTCTGTATGCAGGACTATCCCGAGTTTGAAATTATATTCTCACTCCGGGACCGCAACGACCCTGCATACAAAGTAGCCCGAAAGATAAAAGATAAACATACTGACAGGAATATCACTATTATAATTGAAAGATGTAATGACGGGCTGAATCCAAAGGTCAACAACCTTATTCCAGCCTATAAAGCATCAAAATATGAGTATATCCTTATTAGTGACAGCAATGTGTCGGTTGGTAAGGACTACTTAAAGGAGATAGTAAAACATATGGACGATCCTGCGGTCGGTCTCGTGAGCAGTGTGATCAGGGGTGTGGGCGGACGGACAGCCGGGGCAATATTTGAAAACCTTCACTTGAATTCCTTTGTTATTGGGAGCGTTTGTTTTCTCGATAAATTCCTGAAGATGCCATGTGTCGTTGGAAAGTCCATGCTGATGCGCAAGAGCGACCTTGAGGCCATAGGCGGGTTTAAAGCAGTAAAGGACCTTCTCGCCGAGGATTATATCATCGGTAAAAGGATGAAAGATATGGGCCGAAGGGTGGTGCTCTCGGACTACACGATAAATACGGTGAACAAGTATTGGGGAATGAAAAATTTTCTTAACAGGCACATAAGGTGGGGCAAGCTCAGGTGGAGAATAGGGGGTATACAATATTTATCCGAGCTGGTTACCAACACCGTATTCATGTCTTCTGTCCCGGTATTTATATACGGGCCTTCCAGAATGACTGTATCTCTCACCCTTTTTACCAGTTCACTCAAAATCATGGGAGATCTCTACCTTGGCAGGAGGATAAAGGCGGATATAAGCCCCCTGTTTTATATGCTGTCGCCGGTAAAGGACATGGTGGTCGGATTCATGTGGTTTGTTCCGCTACTGTCAAATACGGTTGTATGGAGAGGCAACAGATACATTATAGGCAAGGCGTCGCGGCTCTCACCATGTACCGATAACGGTCGGTGGGCGTGGAGGTACAGGATTGTAGCCGGGATAAGGGCGAGGTTTGCGTAACATAATATCCGGTGTTTTTGACCGTCTCACGGAAGATGCCGGAGAAATCAGGATGAGTTAAGGAGGTTACGGATGGACGTTATCGTATCAAGTGAATATTTACGGGATGGGTATAAGGGCATAAAGATACGTGCCCTTATACCCATGGAAGTATTTGTATCGCCTCTCTTCAGGTCGGCTACAGGAAGAAGATGTATTTCTGTGAGACAGAAGACTATGACCGTTGTCCCCTATTTCTTTCAAAGCTGTTGAGAAGGAGCTGAAAAAAATGACCACGCAGCTTTGTGCCCCACTTATGCGATGATCTCCCACCACCCTTCCAGATGATAAATGACCCCGGGATCAGCCACATAGGAAAATTCACCCGGAGCGTAATATACCAGGGGCGTGCCTTTATCTTTATCGGAAAGATCAAACCGATAACGGAGCATCCCTGCTTCTTCCAGAAGGGACAACAGGTCTCTGGATGCGGCCTTGTTGATTCTGTAATGAGCTTCGAGAAAATCCCGGAATTTTTTTCTTCCTTCACTATATGCGCTCATCAACCGCCGACCGAACTCTTCCACTATCGCCTCACCAACGGCGGCCAGGGAGTGCCCCCCTGAAAGCTCCCGGCAGAGGTCTTCGTTCAGGTCATCTATCAGAAGACGGGTCTTGGCGATGAGCTCCTCAATCTTCCTCAGCCTCGTTTCGATAGCGTTCTTTTCAGTATTCAGCAGGGGAAGTTCTCTTGCTATATACTCGCGATCTATGTCGATATAATCCCGGGGTTTCTTTGACCAGAGTTTAACCAAACGTTTTTCCCAGTCTGCAAGTCTGCTTTCCAGTTGACTCCACATTTGCGGGCCGCCCATATCGGATTTATCGGTAAAAGCGGATTTCGACTTCTCATCTTTTTCAATCAGGGCGTCAACGCGGTCAAGGTAACTTCGCATCCTGTTACTCTCATCTTCAAGTAAACGCAGTTCCTTCTTCAGTGTATGCTTTTCCTGTTTAAGGCGGGCCTCCATGATAAATTTATCATGTTCTATGAACCAGTCGGCAAATTTTCCCATTGTTTTTTCCATCTTTCTCCTCCCTTGTAATTTTTATAACATGAGCATTAAAATGCTTCATCTATTCATCTGCGTCTCCAGTTTCAATACACATTGCCTCTTAATCTCTCCCCCTTCCGAAAATACGCAGAAACATCAGGAACAGGTTGATAAAATCCAGGTATAAGGCCAATGCCCCGACCACTGCGGACTTGCCGTACTGTTCGCTGTCCGCCGCCCCCATTTTTTCCCCTAACAGCCGTATTTTCTGGGTATCGTAAGCCGTGAGTCCCACAAAGATAACGACCCCGATATAACTCACAAGCCAGTCAACGGCCGGATTGTGCAAAAACATATTAACCACCGAGGCGATAATAATGCCGATAAGGCCCATGAACAGATATTTCCCCCAGGAAGTAAGGTCCGTCTTTGTAAAATACCCGTAAGCGCTCATTGTTCCAAATGTGAGACCGGTAACAAAAAAAGTGGACGCAATCGAGCTGGCAGTATAAATCAGAAAAATTGAAGAGAGGGTGAGACCGTTTATAAAAGAAAACAGAAGGAATAACCCGGAAGCAGTGGATGCGGTCATCCGGTTTATCCCACCGGATATTGCAAATACCAGCCCTAATTCCATGATGAATAAAATCCATATCGTGTAAGAGTCGCCAAATATTATTTGCCGGACCCCCAAACTGTTAGCGGCAAAATATGCGGTGAAACCCGAGATGCACAAACCCAGCATCATCCAGTTATAAACAGAGCGCAGCAGAGTATTTTCCTGGGCTTTGCTTAGAGATCGCTGATAATAAGCTTCTTAATGCATGGTTAATCAACCACTCACATACCACGTATCAACCGCCTCAGCTCGGCCTTTGTTTTCTCATAACGCGATTCGGCAGCTTCTTCTTTATCGTGAATCCTGGCTTTAAGTGTGTCAATTTCCTTTTCTATCACTGCAATCTTATTCATAACCGATTCGTCCGCAAGTTCTAATGCGGCATGCAGCTCTTTTCCCACCCTATCAAGATTGTTTTTGACATCAGCTGATTTCCCGTAAATAAACTGTGCACTCTAGGCATAGGCTAAGTGGAGTTTTGCGTCAATCAGGTGTGCCTTAACCTTACTCCCGGTGCTCAGATTTTGCAAGTCCGCGGAGACCCTTTCGGCTTCACGCTCCGCCAGCGCCTTGCTCCGGAACAGGAGACCATGGAGGGCCGCAAGGGTCTCCTTCCCGCCCCGGTCAAGTTTTACTGTTAATGCATAAATATCCCTTCCCATTTTTTCGCTTCAGACCGGGTTTTTCCGTCAGCCTTCTTTTCGGCCTGTTTCAGCCAGGCACCCGCCTTGCCAAGATCTTGAGTCGCAGCAGCATACTTACCTGCTGCATAATCTCTCGTTGCCTTCCAGAGACTTTTCTTTGCCTGCATGACAGGGGCTTCACTCTCTGGAGTGACGGCTTTGACGGATGAGGCGGTAAGCTCTTCCCTGATAGTATCGGAATAGACAGTGGCTGTGCATACGAAAGCCGCCGTTAATATACCGGCAGCCAGGATGATATACGGCTTTTTCCCCATTATTACGCCTCCTTGCTTTATGGTCTCTTGCGATACAGGAGATTTTCTTTTTTTTGTGAATTCCGGCTGCAATTCCGCAGGGCGTTTACGATGCGGGAGCTCGAAAAAGAATATGCGGCAATACCGGATGATGTAAGAATTAGCAACAGTATTGCTTCAACCATTATGAACCGTTGTCTCGGTCGCGTTTGTCGCCTCCAGTATCTTGCGCGCATGCTCGACTTCCTCTATGGTTCCATGGGCGATCAGCAGGAATTTATTCGACTTGAGGGATGTCTCGTATTTCACGATGCTGTCTTTTGGTATCCCGATACTGAAAAGCGCCGCGCCGACAGCGCTCAGCCCACCAACAACCGCCGCCCCCTCAAGGGCGCCGACAATCAATGCTACCAGTGGACCTCCAACAACAACAGGCCCTATGCCGGGGATAATAAAGAATGCCGAGCCGAAGAGAAACCCCCATAAGCCTCCCCAGAATGCCCCTAACTTCCCCCAGTATTTGACACGGTCTCCGGTATTGTAATATCCAGCCACGCTTTCCTCTGTGTTATAATCCTTGCCCACAATGGACAGTTTATTCATTTCAAATCCGGATTTCTGCAGCTCTCTGATCGCATCTTCCGCCTCGGTATGTGTGTTGAAAATCGAGACTACCGAATTCTGTTTCTCCGACATGGTTCCCCTCCTTTTTAAAATGAATTTAATTTTAGTGTTTCAAAAAGATATATAAAATATAACTGATAGTACATTCCAGTTCTGCTACTTAAGTTACACAGTCAGGGGGATTTACCGAATATACGTCTGTAGGACTCCCGTCCCTTTAATATAAACGAAATCTTTATACCGGGCAGGAGGGTTTTTGTTCTCCATTTAATTGAAGTGGAGGCCGGATGGTGTTGCTCTTCTTTAAGGGAATTGAGGTGACGGCCTGCCGCCGGCAGATATAATCTCTTCATTCATTTCCATCCGAGGCCCCGGCGTTTCCGCCGGGACCGTTGTTTATTCAGGCAATTATTTTATCTTTTCGTAATAACTTGTATGCCCAGACTTTGATGAAGTCGTTAATCACCGCCCATGCTATGGCGTACACCCAGACCAGCAGGGCGTATTTCCAGCCTATCGGAGCTACAAACCATCCGTATACCACAAAGAGTGTTGCGAGGATTTTTGTCAAAACAGCCGCCCAGAGCAGCATGGGAGCAGGGTGCGGTTTCCGCCAGAAACGGTCTTCCGTCCGTGTTATGAATATTGTGAGATGTCCGGCCACCGCCAGTTTTAAAAATATAAAACTCTGAACAACCGGAGCTGACAGGTGCATGTATTCTTCAGCTATGTAGAAGATTCCAAAGCTTGCGATAACACCAAGGATTCCGAGCATGGTGGATATGCTCATCACTTCCCCCATATTCCACCTTACGGGTTCATTGTCCACCTTCGTCCTGTCATATGCAATAGCCAGTATGGGCAGGTCATTCAGGAAGGCCAGTATGATAATCATGATTGCCGTGACGGGGTAGAAATTGAAGATGACGATCGATGCTGTCATAAAGAGAATCACCCTGATTGTCTCGGCTATCCTGTAAAGACTGTAACTCTTCATCCTTTCGAATGTGACCCTTGCCCCCTCTATGGCATCCACTATCACGGACAACCCCGGCGCAAGAAGAACAAGGTCCGCCGCCGCCCTTGCCGCATCAGTCGCCCCGGAAACAGCAATGCCGGCATCCGCCTTCTTTAGTGCGGGGGCATCATTAACCCCGTCTCCCGTCATTCCAACGATATGCCCGGCCTTCTGGAGCTTGTCCACGATAAGGTATTTATCTTCCGGAAATACCTGGGCAAAGCCATCGGCATCCTCAATTACCTCTATAATCTCGGATTCATGCCTCTTCACATAGCCTTTCGGCAGTTCTATGTTTTCAAACCCTTTTTCTATATCTTTTACAACACCCTTTGCGAATTCCTCCGTATCCCTTTCAGCCAGATTTGGAGACAATTTTTTAAACACCGCCTTTGATATGATCTTACCCAGGATTATAAGCTCCTTGTTACTTGCGCCCCTGAGGTCCCTGGCATCAAAAATGTTGTCGCCTATTCCTAAGACACTGGCTATCTGCTTAGCAATGGCTATATTGTCTCCCGTGACCATCTTAACGCTTAACCCAAGCTTCATCGCCTCTTTTATTGTCGCCTTCGAGTCTTCGCGAGGTGGATCAAAGAGCGGGAGCAGTCCGATAAAGTCAAAGTTTTTATCTTCCTCCTGCTTTACAGCAATACCCAGTGTCCGGTAACCCTTCTCGGCGAAATTCTCCACCTTCCCAAGAATTTCTTCCTGATTCAGCTGCTCGCCGCATAATCCCAGTATTACCTGGGATGCTCCCTTGGTAACCATAAAGGTCTTATCTCCCGCCTTTACAATCGCCTCTGTTCTTTTTCCCACGGGATCAAAGGGTGTAAACTTCAGCTGTTGATACCGGGTCAATTCTTTTACTTCTCCTGTTTTTTCCAGGTATTCAAATATAGGGGTTTCTATCGGGTCTTTATTCTCTTCCTTTGATGCAAGCGCTGCATAAAGCATTAATTCCTTGACTGTATGCCCCCCAAAGGGTACGGGATCAGAGACGGTCATCCTGTTCTGTGTCAGGGTTCCGGTCTTGTCCGAACACAGGACATCAACTCCGGCAAGCTCCTCAATAGAGACAAGGCGGCTTACGATCGCCTGTTTCTTTGCCAGGTTCATGGCCCCTACCGCCATTGTCACAGAGAGCACCGCAGGCAGTGCAACCGGGATTGCTGCAACGGTTAGGACGAGGGTGAACCTCAGTATCTCAATCATATTTTCATGTCTGAACATGGCGGTGATCAGGATAACCGCGGCCAGGAATACGGTGATGACAATCAGATAATTTCCTATCTGGATAACCGCCTTCTGGAAATGGCTCTTCTCTTCCCTCTGGGCCTTTGCCACCAGTGCCACGGTCTTACCGAAGAAGGTATTCAGCGCCGTGTTGGTGACTACTGACAGCATCTCCCCCTGCTTTATTATGGAATTGGAATAGGCGATATCCCCGACTTTTTTGCTGACAGGCAATGATTCGCCTGTCAGTGCTGACTGGTCGGCCTGTATATAATCGCCTGCAATGAGTTTTACATCCGCCGGGACCAGGTCCCCGATCTTTACCTTTATTATGTCTCCAGGGACCAAATCCCTGGCATCTATTGTTTGAAACTTTCCATCCCGCAAAACAAGCGCTGTTTTCGCAAGCTTGTTTTTCAATACCTTTAAGGCATTTAATGCCTTTGACTCCTGCCATAAGTCTATGAATGCATTGGTGAAGAGCAGAACCATTATTATTGTGAAATCCTCCCATCTTTGTACCACCGCGGAGAGCAGGGCCGCAACCTCTATCATCCCCGGAATTGGTCCCCAGAAGCGCCTGAAGATCCTGTGAAATCCGGATTCCTCTTTTTCCGGGATCTCGTTATAACCGTATTGCTCAACCCTTTTTTGTGCTTCCTCTGCTGTTAATCCATTATCCCCGTCTGTTCGCAGCGTCGTGAGTATTTCTTTAACCGACAGTTTCTCATAGTCTTCAGTTGTCCTGGTCATTATTTGCCTCCGGATATTATTACTGGTCTGCTCGGATAATCCTGCGGTGGAGTGGCTGTTTTCAGTATGCCTTCACCGATTTTCGCTCCTGTATATTGTTCATAATCTTCAACCCGGATGATGCCTTGGTCTTCTTTCATTTTTTAAAATATTCCCCTTTTAGTTTTAGTTATTTTTTAAACTGTAAAGTAAAAAATATAACAATGCAACAGATATTTAAATGGCGTTGATTTCAGCTTCGGCAAAGACACCTTAAACTTTAACTCCGATGAAGCTTTGCTTCTGCTACTTTAGTTACACAATTCGGGGAATTTGTCGGAAAGGCGAATTCATTCGGCCTGAATCGGGCGGATGTTTATTTGTGAAACCAGTTCCTGAAAATCCCTTTTCTGACATAACGCAGTTCCGGGTCGCAATGTCGTGGCGGTGCCGGCGGCCACCGCATAGGCAAGGGCCTCCTTCAGTGGCTTGTCCCTGTAGAGACCGCAGACAAACCCGGCTACCGCGGAATCCCCGGCGCCGATTGTATTTTCTACTTTCACCTTGGGGGGAGAAGCCAGGTATTGCTCTTTTTCCGCGATTAAAAGAATACCCTCGGCCCCCATGGAGACGAGGACAATTCCTATTCCCTGTTTAAGGACACTGTTTGCGGCGCTGATGATATCATCTTTTTTCCGCAATTCCCGGCCCACCAACCGGCCCAGTTCGTGAATATTGGGCTTGATAACAGAGGGAAGGCCGTGGATACCCGCACTCAGGGCGTCTCCATCTGTATCCAGAATGACCCTTGCCCCTCTTGCTTTGGATATCCCGATGATTTTGGAGTAGATTTCAGGATGAACTCCAGGGGGAAGACTTCCGCTGATAACAACCATTTCAGGATCTTCGACTTTTTCAACCTTATGGATCATCTGCATCAGCTCATAAGGCCTGATCTCCGGCCCTCTGGCATTGAACACGGTCTGGTTCCCCGTGCTTGTCTCATTGACGACTATGTTGGTGCGTGTTTCGCCCGGGATACTGACAAAATCACATACAATCCCCTCGTTCAGCAGCCGGCCTTCCAGTTCTTCCCCTGCAAATCCACCGACAAATCCGAGGGCCCTGTTGACAACACCCATAGTTGTCAACACCCTGGATACATCAATCCCCTTGCCGCCCGCATACCTCTGTTCTTCTGCTATCCGATTGGAGTCATCCGGTCGTATCTTCTTCACACTGAGAGTCCGGTCCATGGCCGGATTAAGAGTAATTGTATAAATCATCTTAACTCCATTTTTGTATTGATTATTAGAAAAAACTCCTGTCTGAACTGATGGGAAACTTTGGACAAATGGTCCTTGAAAGCTCTATTTTTATCTCACAAACGCCTTTCTTCCGGCAAAAACCGCCGCCTCTCCCAGGTCCTCCTCGATCCTCAGTAGTTGATTGTACTTTTCGACCCTCTCTCCACGGCAGGGCGCTCCGGATTTCAGGTGTCCGGTCCCCATGGCAACCGTGAGGTCGGCGATGAAGGAATCGACCGTCTCTCCGCTCCTGTGGGAGACCATGGCGCCCCAGGCGTATTTTTGCGCCAGCCTGACCGCCGCAATCGTCTCTGAAACAGTGCCGATCTGGTTCAGCTTTATTAAGACCGCATTGGCAACGTCCTCTTTTATTCCGCGTTCAATGCGTTCGATGTTTGTTACAAAGAGGTCGTCACCAACAAGCTCTATCTTGTCGCCGAGCCTGCTGTTTAATATCTTCCATCCATCCCAATCGTCCTCGGCCAGTCCGTCTTCAAGCACCACAATGGGATATTTTGTGACCAGTGAGTCGTATTTTTCTACCATATCCGCGGCTGTCAACTCTCCGCCTTCTGTCCTGAGCAGGTATCCGCCGTCCCTGTAAAACTCACTTGATGCCGGGTCAATGGCAATACCTATATCCCTTCCCGGTTCATATCCGGCCTCTTCAATGGCCTTGATGATAAGATCGAGAGGTTCTTCATTTGAAGATACACCTGGTGCAAATCCTCCCTCATCGCCAACGCCTGTACTGTGGCCCTCTTTCTTTAATACCTTCTTTAAGGCATGGTATGTCTCGCTTCCCCACCTCAGGGCATCCCTGAATCCATGCGCCCCGTAGGGTACGATCATGTATTCCTGGAAATCCGCGCTCTGCCAGTTCGCGTGAACTCCTCCGTTCATTATATTCATCATCGGGACCGGCAAGAGAACGGCATTCGACCCGCCAAGATATTTATAGAGAGGGACGTTCAGGGCTGAAGCCGCCGCGCGCGCGGCGGCCATGGAGACGCCCAGTATTGCATTGGCACCGAGCCTGTTTTTGTTGTGGGTCCCGTCAAGATCGATCATCAGTTTATCCAGTAATGCCTGGTTCAGGACATCCTGTCCGGCGAGTTCTCCGGCTATCTCATTATTCACATTGTCAACGGCCCCCAGGACACCTTTACCCCCATATTTCTTCGTGTCTCCGTCCCTTAATTCAACGGCTTCGTGGACCCCGGTGGAAGCACCGGAGGGAACTGCAGCGCGGCCTCTTGCGCCGCAATCAAGCTCCATGTCAACCTCTATGGTTGGGGTCCCCCTTGAGTCGAGTATCTCTCTCGCCCTGATCGACTTTATCGTTGTGCGCATGACGCAACCTCCCTGTTTAACTTAATAAGTTAATCCTGTATGACTTTCAGACTGTTGAAACTCCTGAACCTATTTTTTGTCCCCTTTATCAGCTGAAATTTGTCCGGCTACTGATTCCGTGGCCCTCTTAATCTCTTCCCCGTCTCCGAGGTAATAATGATTTATTGCCTTCAGGTCATCGTCTAATTCATATACTAGCGGAAATCCCGTAGGGATATTGAGCCTTACAATCTCATCATCGGAAACATTATCAAGGTATTTGATTAAAGCCCTCAGGCTGTTCCCATGGGCCGAGACCAAAACCCTTTTTCCTTCCCGCAAAGATGGTTCGATTGTTTTACGCCAGTAAGGAAGTGCGCGGGTGAGAGTGTCCTTGAGGCACTCGGCAGCCGGCAATTCATTCTCTTTCAGGTGCGCATATCTGGGATCGAATCGTGGGTGGCGACTGTCTGTTTCGTCCAGACCGGGTGGTCGTATATTATAACTCCTCCGCCATTTCCTGACCTGTTCATATCCATATTTTTCAGTCGTAGCCTGTTTGTTAAGACCCTGAAGTCCTCCATAGTGTCTTTCATTAAGCCGCCAGGAACGATAAACGGGGACCCACATGAGGTCCATCTCGTCCAGGACGATCCACAATGTTCTGATGGCCCGCTTTAGTACGGATGTGTATGTTACATCAAAAGAATAACCTTCGATATTCAGCAGTTGTCCCGCCTTTAGGGACTGCTCTTTGCCATGCTCCGAGAGGTCAACATCCGTCCAGCCGGTAAACCTGTTCTCCCGGTTCCATATGCTCTCTCCATGTCGTAGTAAAACCAGTTTTATCATCCGGGCGCCATCCTATTTTGAGTGATAGATATTCAGAGCCTCATCCGGGCCCAACCCCTCAACTGTGACGGCATAAATAGCGCGACACATACGGATTGCCTCGTCAAGGGATTTTTGGTGAATGTTCCTGCCGGTGGCATTTCCAGCGGCGCCGCTGATATGAATCTGGTCGTGAAGCCTTTTGAGGAAGGACCCGGCATCATCACTGGACCCGCCTGCACAAACAACCTTTGTACGGCCTGCCGACAGGACGGCCTCCTTGAAAATCTCTTTTGATTCAAGCCCTTCCTTTTTGGGATAGTTCACCTTTACAAAATCGCTCCCGAGACATGCGGCCACACCCGTGGCCCCGGCAATCAGGTGGGGGTCTTTCTCGTCCGTCACGGCCTTACCACGCGGATACATCCACAATACAGTTATCAGGCCGTGCTGATGGGCATTGTAGACAATCCGTGCCGCCTGACGTAACATCTCCGCCTCGCGCTCACTTCCCAGATAGAGAGTATAACCCACCGCCGATATCTTCAGACCGCTGCTGTTCCGAAAATCCACCACCTGCTGAACATCCAGCCATTGTTGACTGA
This sequence comes from Nitrospirota bacterium, assembly GCA_024275975.1. Classification (GTDB taxonomy): domain Bacteria; phylum Nitrospirota; class Thermodesulfovibrionia; order Thermodesulfovibrionales; family UBA6898; genus JAJRYC01. Next base: position 18,611 of record JAJRYC010000013.1, read on the forward strand.
AGGGGTCCGCCTGTGCAGTCTTGACAAGGTTTGTCCTGGAATTCAGTTTCACCAGATATGGGATATCCTTGTAGTCCATGCCGTATCTGGCAATCAGCCCAAGCTGGGTAGCAAAAACGCCGATCTTCGCCTGGCCGGCGATCCGGAACAGATGCTCAGGGTCGCTGTCATCCTGATGAATTCCCTCACCGTAAAAATCACCATTCAGGTGCTCAACCTTCTGGTCACCGGCAAAGAGCATTAGTCTGCCGCTGTTGGCTGTTACTGTGGCATAGTTCTCAAGGTACGTTTCCCGCATACCCGCCGGAACATCTAGTGGGATCGTTGTATCCATAATAATCCTCCCCCGAAAATTTATTCAGGCCGCACAGCATTTCATGATATTCAATTCTATGACCGGCCTGCTTTTTGATCTTTTCGCCCCTGGTTTCCAGCAGCTTATATATTTATTATAAGCCCGGATTGCTTCCCTCTTCTGCTACTTAGGTTGCATAAAATAAAAAATTTTACCCGAAATACGAATTTGCGAAGTCGCTCCCGCTACCTGAGCATGTGAAAACACCGGGTTAGCTCCTGTCTTTCAGCGCCAGATGTTCTTCCACTTTTTCCACCAGGGCATGAAGGTCCTTGATTTCCAGATTGCCCCTTCGGGCGATAATAATGCCTTCCTTTTTCAGCTTCTGCAGGTACCTGCTTACAACCACCCGGACAGATCCGATCATGCTGGCCAGCTCTTCATTGGAAAGGTCATTTATGAGATTTAACCGTGGGCTGGGATTGCTCTGGACTGTATGCTGGAGAAACAGTTTTATTAAACGGGTGCCTGTATCATGGAGTGCAAGATCAAATGCAAGATTGGAGATCTGACGTATCTGTTTTCCGAGGTAAGGCAGGAACGCCCTGTTGAATTCAGGGTGCCCTTCTATCCAGTCATGTATGGTTTTAAAAGGAGTTGTTAAGGCCTCAAGGTCATCCATGGCCACAAATGATACATTGTGTGCTTTGCCGTTAAGAAGCGGGATCACATCAAAGCCATCACCCGGCCCCATCAGAAAAAGAATAAATTCCTTGCCTGTATCGGGGTTGGTCCGAGTGACTTTCACCCGGCCAGATATTATCACAAAAAATTCTCTGATAGTTTCTTCCGGCTCCATCACTATGGATTTCCTGAGCCAGGTCTGTCTTCGGAACATAAGCAGCATGTCCTGAACAACCGCTTCATCAAGCCCGCCGAACAATTCCGATTGCTTTAGTGTTTTTAGTGTGTTTGCATAGAATGGTGAATCTGGTTTCACGTATGTAGCTCCTTTATGTATCTCTTTGGACTCATTCCCTGTTTTTCAGCCGGACAATAAAATATTTTTTTGAATCAGCACATAATATAGCAAAGTCCGCCGATAAAAGAAATTCCACAAAAAGGAGTGCGCAAGAACTTACTATTAGTCAGGGAAGGGAATAAAAATTCCCTTCCCTGAACAGTTGGACAGGCCGCGATACTTTACCTGCTATATGGGTAGTAGCCGCGGCCTTTCCCTTCTCGGTAGCCGACATCTCCGGACTGATCTTTGGAAAGGACATCAGTCGCTGATTTGTATTCTGTTTATTTCCTGCGCCAGGATGTTATCGGACCTGTTGGAGACTTCCGGATTTCATTGAAGATACAAAATTTTGTAATTGAACTTATACTATAGCAAGTTATTATAATAACAGAGAAGTCCTGAAAAGGAATGTTGTTAAACCAATTCAGGAATGACTATTAACGATTACTTGTTTCGGGGTTTATGTTTGAAGCTTTGGTTAATAAATGACTGATTATATAATCAACATCATTACACCGGCGGTCGAACACCTGGGTGTTCTGGGATACTGGGTCGCTTTTTTTGCGGCCATGCTTGAAACCACAATTATAATAGGTCTGTTTCTCCCTGGCTCAACCGTCATCCTCCTTCTCGGGGCCATGTCCGCATATGGATATCTTGACCTGGGGGACTTGCTATGGTTTGCCATAGTTGGCGCCATTCTGGGAGATAATATCAATTTTTATCTCGGGGGAAAATATGGATCCGGATGGGCGCAAAAGGGTGTCTGGTTTTTAAAACAGGAATATTTTGAAAAGGCCGGATCCTTTTTTGATAAATACGGAGCAAAAAGTGTCTTCCTCGGCCGCTTTATTCCTTCAATAAAAGAGATTATGCCTTTCATCGCCGGAACAGTGAGAATGCGGCGGAAGACTTTTTTGTTATGGAATGTTCTCGGTGCTATCGGGTGGGGCATCCAATGGATTCTCACGGGTTATGTTTTTGCCCGGTCCCTGAGCCTTGCGCGGATATGGCTGTCCCGAATCGGGTTTTTTCTTGCGGCTCTTTTTCTCGTTTTTCTGGCATTGTATCTCATGAAACTGGTTGTTTTGAAATATGGACGCCAGGTATTCTCTCTTGCGGTATCGGTCGGGCGTTCGATCAGGCATGCGGTAATTACAAACCCCGATGTTGAGAAGCTGGTCCGGAGGCACCCTTCTTTTTTTCAGTTTCTGAGTAAACGCATCGCGCAGGACATGTTCACCGGACTGCCGCTAACGCTTTTCGGCATTGCCTTTATCTATGTCTTTGTCCTTTTTGGAGGGATAGTGGAAGATTATCTGACGGGAGACCCTATTGTTGCTGTCGATGTCCGCATTGCTGGTCTTATGCCGTTATTCCGCACGCCCGGCCTCATAAAGGTATTTTCCTGGATCACCCTGCTGGGCAAGTGGCAAGTCGTCCTCTGTTTTGCGGCCGCAATTGCGGGAGCATTATGGATAACAAAAAAACGCTGGTATATTTTCCCTCTATTTCTGTCTCTTGCCGGGAGTGGAATTTTCACCGGTCTCGGCAAGCTTGCATTCCACCGGGCCCGCCCGGAATGGCCTGTATATGCTGAACATTCCTTTTCATTTCCGAGCGGGCATGCGACGATCGCCGTTTCATTTTATGGCTTTATAACATACATACTGATCAGTAGCATGAAAGAATGGAAGTCAAGGATAAATCTGTTTTTTGCCGGGACCATGGTAATGTTTTTTATCGGCTTCAGCCGGTTATACCTTGGCGTACATTACTTAAGTGATGTGTGGTGCGGATATCTGGTCGGGACACTCTGGCTGCTTATTGGAATCAGTCTCTCCAAATATCTGCAGCCGGACGAGTTTCGCGTGCAGGCTTCGTCGTCCAGTGGGAAATTAAAATATGTACCTGTGGTGTTAATCCTTTCTTCACTTGTATTTTACGCCGGTTTTGCCAAACAATACGCCCCGGAGCTTCTGATACCTCATATTGACAATGTGCGCTTAAGTGTAAAAAATGCACAGGATATTTTTATGGATCAGCATTCAAAATACACCGAGACCCTTATCGGCAGAGAACAAAATCCAATAAATATCATAGTCGTTGCGGAAAACGACATGCAACTTATCGCATCTTTCCGTGTTGCGGGTTGGCTCCCCGCCGACAGACCCGGTTTCCGGTCATTAGTGAAAACATACAGAGCGGTTATACTTAATGAGCCCTATCCAACGGCGCCGGTCACTCCCCTGTTCCGGAACGCGCGGCCGAATGACTTCGCCTTCGAAAAACCAACGGCCGCCAATACTGTTCGTACACGGCATCACGTCAGGTTCTGGAAGACAAAATATGTGACGAAAGGCGGCGACGCCATATATGCCGGATCGGCAGGGTTCGATAGCGGCATTAAATGGTGTGTCACCCATGGAATCAATCCGGACATCGATACCGAGAGGGAGTATTTATATGACGATTTGGTCCGAACGGGGCAAGTTGAAAGCTTCAGGAAAATACAACTCGTATCGCCGGAAACAGGGCGCAATTATACCGGCGATACGTTTTTTACGGATGGAGAAGCGTATCTGATAAAATTAAAGGCAGTTAATTGAGCGGGCTGTATGATGACTATCGGAAAAAACGGTGATATGGCAGGTATGAAGAAAAAGCTTCTTCATGGCGCAGGATTGATCTTCAGCCTCTCCCTTTTTGCCGCGGCGCTTTTCATCATCAATCTTAAACTTAAAGAATACCACTTGCAGGATATCCTTTCCAGTCTGCATGAAATTCCGGCTTTCAGCCTTTTTCTCGCCATTCTGCTGACTATATTAAATTATATAGTGTTGACGGGATACGACTTGCTTGCTTCCAGGTATATCCGTCATCCGCTCAAATACAGCAGGATAGCTATCACTTCTTTTATAAGCTATTCCATTAGTAACAATATGGGAGTGATGATGCTCGGCGGCGCGCCGATAAGGTATCGTTTATATTCGGCATGGGGGCTTTCGGCGGTTGAGATCGCCAGAATAATAGTCTTCTGCAGTCTGAGTCTCTGGATGGGGTTTTTCACCCTGGGAGGGTTTATCTTTCTCCTCGAACCATTCAACATCCCTCTTTCTCTCTCTTCCCACTTTACTTCTGTCCGTGAAATCGGGTTGATCTTTCTCATGATTCCCGGCGGATATCTTTTGGCGGGGATTTTCAGGAAAAGACCGCTGAAAATCGGGAGGTGGGAATTTCCTCTCATCCCGCCCGGACTTTCATTTTTTCAGTTAATGGTATATTCTCTTGACTGGGCGCTGTTAGGAAGCGTGCTTTATGTCCTGCTGCCTTCGAATAGCGGACTTTCATATCCGGAGTTTATGGGTATTTTTATGTTAGCGCAATTTCTGGGCATGATAAGTAATGTCCCCGGCGGACTTGGAGTCTTTGAATCGGTGATCATTGTTTTACTCTCTTCTTCCATACAGCTGTCGGCATTGCTCGGCGCCCTCCTGGCATACAGGGGAATATATTATGTTCTCCCGCTGATAGTTTCATCTATCATGCTCGGAGTATTCGAGATAGTTCAAAGAAGAAGGGCCGTTGCGAAGACCATTCGTGTCTTCGGACGCCTGATTACGGTCCTTACTCCGAATGTGCTTACATTCGCTGTTTTTGCAGGAGGTGTACTCCTTTTAATTTCAGGAGCGACACCTGCTTTGGAACGCCGCCTTGTATTGCTCAGGGACTTTATTCCTTTGCCTGTACTTGAGGTCTCCCATTTTCTCGGCAGCCTGGCCGGGGCCGGGCTGATAATACTTGCACAGGGCCTGCAGCGAAGGATCGAAGCGTCATATGTTCTTACTCTCATTCTTCTCGGCGCCGGAGTGGTATTTTCACTGCTCAAGGGATTTGACTACGAAGAGGCGATAATCCTGTCGATTATGTTCTGCGCCCTTCTAACTGCTCGCCGTCATTTCTACCGCAAGGCATCTTTTATCCGACAGAGATATACGCCCGGCTGGACTGCTGCGATAGCCGCCGTGTTGATCTGTACAGCCTGGCTAGGGTTTTTTTCATACAAACATATTGAATACTCCGGTAACCTCTGGTGGCAATTTGCGTTTGCGGGAGATGCTCCCCGATTTCTAAGGGCTACCGTCGGGACAGCCTGTGTCGTCCTGTTTTTCGTGATAGGCAGACTGTTTCGTCCTGTTGCGCCGGAACCTTCTCTTCCGGGTCGTTCGGACCTGGAAAAAGTAAGCGCTATAGCAACCATCTCCCAAAATAACTTGGCGAATCTCGCCTTTCTCGGCGACAAGGCGCTCTTATTCAGCGAAGGTGACAGTGCATTCATAATGTATGGAGTTGAGGGACGAAGCTGGATAGCCATGGGAGACCCCATTGGGCAGGAGAAGGAAACAGCGGAACTGGCCTGGCGGTTTCGTGAGATGTCTGACCGCCATAACGGATGGACTGTTTTCTATGAAGTCGGGACAGAAAACCTTCAGGTCTATTTAGACCTCGGACTTACATTTATCAAACTGGGGGAGGAGGGCCGTCTTTTACTCGAAACTTTTTCTCTTGAGGGGCATGAACGCAGGGCCATGCGTTACATCCTTCACAAACTCAACAGAGAGGGATGTTCTTTTGAGGTGATCACGCCGGAGAGGATTTCCGCTATTCTTCCGGAGCTAAAGAGGATATCCGATGCCTGGCTTGCAGAGAAAAATACGCGTGAGAAGGGATTCTCCCTCGGATTTTTCAACGAAGATTATCTCATGAGATTTCCTGCCGCCATAGTTAAAAAAGAAGATAAAATTATTGCTTTTGCCAATATCTGGCCCGGCACTGGAAAGGAAGAACTCTCTATCGACCTTATGCGTTATCTCCCCGATGCTCCACGCGGAATTATGGACTATCTGTTCATCCATCTGATATTGCGGGGCAAGCAGGAAGGCTATAAGTGGTTCAACCTGGGGATGGCGCCTCTTTCAGGGCTGGAAGATCGTGTCCTTGCCCCGCTCTGGAGCAGGCTTGGCGCGTTTGTATTCCGTCACGGTGAACATTTTTATAATTGTCAGGGGCTGCGTCAATATAAGGAGAAGTTTGGTCCTGAATGGAAGCCTAAATATCTTGCCTGTCCCGGCGGTTTTGCATTGCCGCTTATCCTTGCCAATATTGCTTCCCTTGTTTCGAGGGGACTGAAAGGGGTCATCACAAAATAGAAGGGATTATGCCGTGTTCATGCCGGGATTCCACAAGCCTGTAAATACCTGTCATCCGGACAGCCCAAAGTGGACCGGGCGGTTTTTTTCTTGTTTCATTATGCAATATGCCGCTGTATTTCAAACAGCCGACTTTTGATTTCATCTATCCTGCACGCTGTTGAGGAAAGGACTTTCTTCTTTTTCTCAAGAGATATCCCGTCGTTTGATTTTTCGGGTTTCCTTTTTCCATTACATAAAATGATTGTCCGTAAAAGGCTTGACAGCGATACGAAGACAATGATATCATGGTGTTACTTTAGCAATAAAGATAACACTATGAGCGTTAAACGATTCGGCATATCATTGGATGCTTCCCTTCTGAAGAGCTTTGACCGGCATATAGCAAAGAAAGGCTATGCCAGCAGAAGCGAGGCGATCAGGGACCTTATAAGAGATAGTCTTGTAAAGGAGGAGGGGGAGTATGGTGAAAAAGAGACTGTCGGCTCTATCACTATTATTTATTCCCACGATACAAGGGAACTTACCGACAATCTTACCGACATGCAACACGACTTTCATACCTCGATCATCTCCTCCATGCATGTTCACCTTGATCACCATAATTGCCTTGAGGTCATAATTGTTAAAGGAAAGGGCAGGGATATAAAGAACATAGCCGACAGGCTGATTGGGATAAAGGGCGTGAAACATGGAAAACTTTCATTAACAACAACGGGCAGACATCTTAAGTAAATTTTTTTGGCCGCATGGTAGCACTAATATTATATTAGTAACACTAATTACAGGTCAGGAGGTGGAAAATTGTTTAAAAGATTTTTAATGTCGATTAGTGTGTTCGTGTTTCTTGTGTTTTTTTCTATTGCTGCTAATGCTTCCGAGAAAGAATCGAAAGAGGGGGAACTCCCAGTCTGGATGGAAAGAGTAAGTCTGACAGGTACCATTGAAGGTGATTACAGCTGGTCTGAACATAATGATGTTGCCGACAAGGCCTCTGATTCAACATCAGACCTTTACATAAGTACTGTTGAATTAGGCATTGAGGCCGAAATAACGAACTGGATAACGGGAGGCGTGGTCCTTAAGACAGAGAATATTGGTCTTGATGGCGGTGGAGAGGCTGTACTAATAGATGAGGCAACGATCTCACTCCAGAAAGACAGTTTTCCAGTATATGTGGTTGTAGGTAAGAGGGGGCAACCATTTGGCGTCTTTGAGAGCCACCTGATAACCGACCCGATAACACAGGATGCATATGAGACGGTCAGACCTGGAATAACCGTTGGCATAGCAGGGCCAATTGACCTTGACCTTTCTGCCACGATTTACAAGGGCGAGGAGATGATGGATCATCTTGTAGAGGCGGAATTATCGAGTGCGATATCCAGGACCAGCCATACTGCAACCGATGAAGTCAACTCCTATATACTTTCTGTATCAGTTACACCGTTTCCTGAACAACTGACACTCTTTGGCTCATACATATCTGAACCAGGATATATAGACAGAAACAGTACCCTGTCTTTCGGTGTAAACAGCCAGCCTGTGGATGGACTTATCATTGATGCAGAGTATTTTATGGCGCTGCAAAGAGAGAAGTATGACGGCCAGACCAAGGAGTTCAGGGAAAGGGTGCTGTCAGCAAGTGTGGCATATCAGTTAATAGATCCGCTGGTGGAGATCGCGGTCAGATATGAACATTTTGATGATGACGGGATGGCTGAAGGAGCAGGGATATGGGCGGTTGATAACCGTTACAGCGCCGGAGCCGGATACTCATTCTATTATGACGAAGAAAGCGGACTGGCCGCTTATATAGCGGCTGAATACAGGCTGACGAACTACAGGGAAACCACTGACTCTATCGATAAAAACAACGAGTTTTTCGCCAGGCTTGGATTAAGCTTCTAACAGGAAGAACACGCAACAACTCGAAAAAGGAGGTATTACAATGAAAAAAAACATGTTTCAAGCGGCACTGGTGGTATTGATAATGGCAGCCTCTGTATCATTTTCCTGGGCACATTTCGGGATGGTTATTCCCTCTGATGACATCGTCTCAAAGGAAGACAATAAGAAAATTGTCTTGCAGGTACAGTTTATCCATCCCTTTGAAGGACAGTATATGAATATGGAAAAGCCGAAGGCATTCGGAGTGCTGGACGGCGGGGAAAAAACAGACCTTCTACCGACACTTAAAAAGAGAGAGGTGAAGGGATTTACCACATGGGAGACTACGTACAGAATCAGGCGTCCGGGGGACAAGGTTTTTTTTGTTGAGCCCGCACCGTACTGGGAGCCCGCCGAGGAGACCTATATAATACATTACACAAAGGTCATAGTGAATGCCCTTGGACTTGAGGACGGATGGGATTCCGAGCTGGGGCTGAAGACAGAGATAGTTCCGCTTACCCGGCCTTATGGATTATGGGCGGGCAATGTCTTTCAGGGAGTGGTAAAGGTGGATGGCAAGCCGGCGCCGCACGCGGAGGTGGAGGTGGAATACTATAATGAAGACGGAAAGATAAAGTCCCCAGCGGAGCCTTATATAACGCAGGTAATAAAGGCCGATGGAAATGGTGTATTCACCTACGCGATGCCTAAGGCCGGATGGTGGGGTTTTGCGGCCCTCAGCACTGCCGGATATAAGCTGGAACATGATGGCGGGGAGTATCCAGTTGAGATCGGCGCCCTGCTATGGGTCAGGACAAGGGAGATGAAATAAGATGCATATATCGGAAGGGGTCCTTTCAGCGCCTGTCCTTTTGACGGGCGCTGCCCTTGCGGCAGGCGGTGTCGCATTAGGGCTGAAGAAGATGGATTACGAAAAGATACCCGAGGTGGCGGTGCTTTCATCCGCCTTTTTTGTTGCATCGTTGATACATATTCCGCTGGGGCCTTCGAGTGTGCACCTTGTGCTTAACGGACTTGTGGGTGTGCTGCTGGGATGGATGGCATTTCCAGCTATTCTGGTAGCACTTACGCTTCAGGCGCTGCTGTTTCAGTTTGGCGGCTTTACCGTGCTTGGGGTCAATACGTTTAATATGGCTGCGCCTGCCGTGCTTTCTTATTATCTCTTCAGCCATCTCATCAGAAGGGAAAATCACACTGCCGCCATAGTGGCGGGGTTTCTGGCGGGTGGACTGGGTGTGGGCGGAGGGGCACTGCTAATTGCCGTCAGCCTCGTAAGTACGGGAGAGGCATTTTTGAATGTTGCAAAACTCATACTGCTCGCGCATCTGCCCGTGATGGTCATAGAGGGCATCATTACCGCCTTCTGTGTTATATTTTTGAAGAAAGTGAAACCGGAAGTGCTGGAGGTAGGAAAATGAATAAATTCGGAATAACATCCGTCCTTATTTTTATATTTATGATTTTACATTTCACCCAGTCGCCCGCCTCGGCCCACAAGGTCAGTATATTCGCATATGCGGAAGATGAGAAGGTATTTGCGGAAGGATACTTTGTGGATGGCTCAAAAGCTAAAAACTCACGTATAGAGGTTTTTGATGCCAGGTCCGGGAAAAAGCTTCTTGAGGTGAAGACTAATAAAAAGGGTGAAGCGTCTTTTAAAATTCCGGAAGTCGCACCGCTTAAGCTTGTGATGACCGCAAGCATGGGACACAAAAATGACTATACTATCAGCGAGAATGAGGTGAGGGAGGCGATGGGCATATCGAAGGTGGAGGTCAGAAGCCAGGGGTCGAAAGATAGAGAACAGATTACGGAAAGCGGTGCTCAAACCTCAAAGCCTGCCGTCGCCTTACCTGCTACTTCTCGGGGATTGTTATCTTCGGAAATAGAGGCGATCGTTGACAGGACTCTGGAAAGAAAGCTCAGGCCGATAAAAAACATCCTTCTTCAGTTGCAGGAGTCTTCATCCAAACCGGGTATAAGTGAAATACTCGGTGGAATAGGATATATTTTAGGACTAATGGGGATAGCAATGTATTTTAAAAGCAGGAGGAAATAGGGGTGCATCTTGAAGAATTTGCAGAAGGAAAATCCCTTTTCCACAGGCTTGACCCCAGGGTCAAGTTTCTGACCTTTATTCCCTATGTCATTGTTATTGCCGTTTCACAAGGTCTTGCAATTCCGATAACCGGCCTTGCGGTGTCTTCCATTATGGCGGTCATTGCGGAATTAAATATGAAAAAACTTCTGAACAGGCTTATTGCAGTCAATGTTTTTGTCCTCACGCTCTGGTTATTTATACCTTTCAGTTATCCGGGTTTAGAGTTGTATAGTATAGGCCCGTTGACCGCATCCAAAGAAGGTGTTCTCTATGTCCTCTCCATCACAATGAAAACCAATGCCATTGTATTGGCGACTATAGCGGTCCTCGGGACATCGGAGGTTTTTTCGCTTGCCCATGCCTTTGTCCATCTGAAGGCGCCGAATAAGTTGGTACACCTCTTCTTTTTTTTCTACAGATACATAAGTGTCCTGCATGAAGAATTCACCAGGTTAAAAAGAGCGATGAAAATCCGCTCCTTCAAACCGGGAACAGATCTCCATACCTATAAATCCTATGCCTATCTTGTGGGGATGTTGATTGTAAGCAGTTATGAGCGGGCACAGAGGATTTACAGCGCGATGATTTGCAGGGGATTTACTGGGAGATTCCCTGTGATAGATCATTTCAGTTTAAGGAAAAGTGATATAATATTCGGGCTGTTGATGAGTGTGGTCACACTCGTAATGATATATATTATGTGAGGGTTGTTTGATAGAAATCAAGGATTTAAGTTTTGGTTATTCAGGCGGAGGCAGGATATTTAATGATCTGAATTTCTCATTGAAGAAGGGCGAAAGAATCGGTCTTGTCGGCCCTAACGGCGCCGGCAAGAGCACACTCTTTTACCTGATTATGGGACTGCTGAAACCCGGGACGGGGGAGGTAAGGGTTTTTGGCAGATCAAGAAAAAATGAAAAAGATTTCCTTGAGGTCAGACAGAAGATCGGCCTGCTGTTCCAGGACTCTGAAGATCAACTGTTCTGTCCGACCGTTGAGGAAGATATAGCATTCGGGCCCCTTAATCTCGGCAAGTCCCACAACGAAGCAAAGGCCATTGTCAGGGAGACCTGCGAGAGGCTGGGGCTGAAGGGTTTTGAGAAAAAGGTCATACACCGGCTTTCGGGAGGTGAGAAGAGACTCGTCGCCCTTGCCACGGTAATGGCGATGAATCCTGAGTGCTATCTCTTTGATGAGCCTACCTCCGGACTTGATGAGGCGACTACGGAGAGATTTCTCATGTGCCTCGAAAAATACGCTGATACGTATATTATTATCACTCATGATCACGGTTTTTTAAAGAATGCGGTTGACAAGCTATATAAAATCGAAGCAGGCAGGATCGGGCCACTGTAATTGAGGACGCCGCAAATCCCGACACCGGGCGCGTGAACGCGCTTCCTGTAATAATGACGGACATAACCCGCAAAGCTTGACATCCCAAAAAGAAATATGCTTATAATAAATTCGTGCCTGCTGAATTTTTTCACAGGTGCAGATGGTTGTCATGGAAAGGGGTGAAAACCCCCTGCTGCCCCGCAGCCGTGATGGGAACGAAAGCCCGGAATACCACTGGTCATAACGACTGGGAAGGTGGGTGAGTAGGAAAACTCGCAGACGAGAATTAATGCCCAGAGCCGGAAGACCCATCCATCGATAAATTCCTCGAGGGAGGTGTAATCCCGTGAATGATTTCATTTCTAAAAGAAGGACGCTCGTCTGTTCCTTCCATATCCCTGTTTCTATTCTGCATCTGAAAATCCCTTGAAACTCCCCGGAAATTGAAGCGAGGTTTTGTGCGATGCTACCTGTCTGCACTTGGCGGCCCTTTTTTTATATCGGACCGAACATGACAGGAAGAGCAAAAAACTCATAGTTTTCCGACATGGAGGTAAGGAATTATGTTTAAGAGTATCCGGAAGAGAGATGGAAAAACAGTTGGTTTCAATGCAGAAAAAGTTACAAACGCGATTGCAAAGGCCGGGGCGGCCACCGGTGAGTTTGGTTGCGATATCGCAATAAAGTTGACCCTGAAGGTCCTGAACCTTGCACAGCAGGTTATTGGCAACAGGGTCCCTGCTGTCGAGGAGATTCAGGACATCGTGGAGGAGGTCCTGCTGTCCTCTGTCTATCGCAGGACCGCCAAGGCGTATATACTCTACAGGGAGCAGCATGCCAGGACCAGAGAGATTACCACGAAGGCGGATATTGACCTTGTAGACCATTATCTGGAGCAGCTCGACTGGAAGGTCAATGAAAACAGCAACATGGCCTTTTCTCTTCAGGGTCTGAACAACTATATCTCCTCTGATATCAGCAAAATCTACTGGCTTAACAGGATATACCCCCCCGAGATCAGGCATGCGCATCGTGATGGTGATTTCCATATTCATGACCTGAATATCCTTTCCGTCTATTGTGTCGGATGGGACCTTCTTGACCTCCTGATGCAGGGGTTTAAGGGTGCGTCAGGCAAGATAGAGAGCAGTCCCGCCAAACATTTCCGCAGTGCCCTCGGCCAGGTTGTGAACTTCTTTTATACCCTCCAGGGAGAGGCCGCCGGCGCGCAGGCATTCTCAAATTTTGATACCCTTCTGAGCCCCTTTATAAGATACGACAGGTTGAACTACAGGGAGGTCAAGCAGGCACTACAGGAGTTTATATTTAATATTAATGTCCCCACAAGGGTAGGGTTCCAAACCCCGTTCACCAACATCACCCTTGACTTAACGGTCCCCGGAAATTTTGCCGACCAGGCTGTTGTCATAGGTGGCAGGCTGCAGGATGTGAACTACGGGGAGTTTCAGGAAGAGATGGATATGTTCAACAGGGCCTTTCTTGAGGTCATGCTGGAGGGTGATGCAAAGGGAAGGGTCTTTACCTTTCCGATTCCCACTTACAATATAACCAGGGATTTTGACTGGGAGAATCCGAACCTGAATATTTTGTGGGAGGTGACCGCCAAATACGGGATCCCGTACTTCTCAAACTTTATAAACTCGGACATGAAGCCGGAGGATGCCCGTTCCATGTGCTGCAGGCTGCGACTCGATAACAGGGAGTTGCAGAAGAGAGGGGGCGGTCTCTTCGGGGCGAATCCACTTACAGGCTCTATCGGCGTGGTCACGATCAATATGCCGAGGCTTGGATATTTAGCTGAAGACGAGGATGAGTTTATGACTCTCCTGCAGCGGCTGATGACCCTGGCCAGGGAGAGCCTGGAGAAAAAGAGAAAGGTCCTGGAGAAGTTTACAGACGGCAATCTTTACCCTTATGCGAAATACTACCTGAGAAGTGTCAAGGAAAGGTTTAATGAGTACTGGAAGAACCACTTCTCCACAATCGGTCTTATAGGCATGAACGAGGCATGCCTGAACCTCTTCGGCACGGGAATCGCTTCACGGCGGGGACACGCCTTTACACTCGGAGTGATGGACTTCATGAGAAAAAAACTGATGGAGTTTCAGGAGGAGACAGGCAATAATTATAATCTCGAGGCTACACCGGCAGAGGGGACGTCGTACAGGTTGGCAATGCTGGATAAGGAGAGGTTTCCGGCAATGGTCTGTGCCAATGAGATGCAATGTCGCGACAGCCGGATGGAGCCGTTTTATACAAACTCCACACAGCTGCCCGTGGACTTTACCGATGATATTTTCGAGGTGCTGGATTATCAGGATGAATTTCAGCAGAGGTACACGGGCGGGACGGTCCTGCATCTTTTTGCGGGAGAGAGAATAGACGATACAACCGCCCTGAAAGGACTTATCCGCAGGGTCTGTGAAAATTACCACATGCCATATTTCACCATAACCCCTACTTTTAGCGTCTGTCCGGGGCATGGATACATTGCGGGCGAGCAGAGCAAGTGCCCCCGCTGTCATGAAGATACGGAAGTATACTCCCGAATAGTCGGCTATCTGCGTCCCGTAAAACAATGGAACAGGGGCAAGCAAGCAGAGTTCAGGAAACGGAAGGAGTTTATCCTGGTATGAGGACAGGAGGCCTTCATAAGTTCTCTTTAATAGATTATCCGGGAAAGATCAGCGCCGTTGTCTTTACACAGGGCTGTAATTTCAGGTGTCTCTATTGCCATAACCCGGGGCTTGTTTATCCTGCTTTATTCAATCAGCCTCCTGTGCGGGAAGAGGCACTGCTGTCATTCCTGGCGCGTAGGAAGGGGCTGATAGATGGTGTGGTCATAACGGGTGGTGAGCCACTTCTGCAGGAAGGGCTGGAGGTTTTTATCCGGGCTGTCAGGGAGATGGGTTTTTTTGTAAAACTCGATACCAATGGCTCAAAACCCGAGAGGCTTGAAGGACTGCTGAAAGCAGAGTTGATCGACTATATTGCCATGGATTACAAGGCGCCGCTCAGGATGTATCACCGTATTGCCGGAGCCGTGGTGGAGACAGTGGAGATTACCAGGTCCGTTAATGTCATAACAGGAAGCGGTATACCTTACGAGATAAGGACGACCATCTTCAGCGGGCTAGGGAGTGAGGATGTTGCCGAGATGATAATGGAGCTGCAACTGATGAAGGTGGAGAGCTACTTTCTTCAGGTTTTTAAGCCATATACGGATTGCAGGGAAGACCTTTCTCCGCAGGAAATGAATATTGAACGCCTTTACAGAAATCTCTCTGGATTCAGAAGATATGGCATCAGGAATATCTCAAAGGAGGAACAAAATCATTATGCTGGTCATAGGTGAAAAGATAAATGTGCTGAGCACGGCGATTTATGAGGGTATAGTATCGGGGAACCTGTCTCCCATAGTCAGTTTTGCCATTTTGCAGGTGGAATCAGGTGCGGATGCACTGGATATAAATCTCGGTCCCGATCTCAGGAATGGAGAGGCGATTATGAAGGAGCTGGTTATGCTCGTTCAGCAGTATGTTGATGTGCCGGTCTGCCTTAATGGAACACAGGAGATTATCGGGGCAGGACTTGCGGTACATAAAGGCAGGGCGATAATAAACGGTGTTACGGGCGACAGGGAAAGGATGGCGAGACTGATTGATCTCGCAGGTGAGTTCGACACGCGTATTATCGGCATGGCCGTGCCCGGAAAGGGATATGCGGAAGGCATGGACAGCAAGTGTGTGATAGCCGTTGAGATTGCTGAACAGGCTGTACGCCGGGGCATTAATGTTTCAGACATATACATGGATCCTGTCCTCACCTCATTTGCATTAAGTCCGGATGCAATTTTTAATGCGGTCAGAAGTATTCGTACCTTTAAGGAGATGATTCCCGGGGTGAAAACCCTGGTTGGACTGAGTAATATCTCTCAGGGGATCAGTAAAAAGAACACGCATGTTATCAATAGTACAGCCCTTGGGGTGATGGCCGGAGCGGGGCTTGACGCCGCGATATTAAATCCCATGGACAGGCTTGTCAAAGAGACTTCAAAGACGGTAAAACTGCTCTGCCGTAGTGGTGTCTATTGTGATGCCTATCTCTGTGGATAGAGATAAAGGACTTATGAAAGAGAAAAAACTCAGAAAGAGGAGACTTAAGGATGACCCGGCAATTCTAGTTGCCGTCTTTGGAACGAGCAGCCGGGGGGGAACTGTTTACAGTATTTTTGACAACCTGGTAGAAAAAGAATTCAGCGGGGTTGAGACCCGCTGGGCGTATACATCCGAGATAATCAGGGAAAAGACTGGCCATCCCGGCGTGACAGAGGCGCTCGCCTCCCTGGAGGCGGAGGGATACAGAAAGGTGGTGGTGCAACCGCTGCATATATTTCCGGGTACTGAATATCAGATACTGACAGAGGTTTGTCACGGTTTTCCGGGACTCAGGATAATAGTGGGAGAAACCCTCCTGCACAGGTGGCACTTTGTTGAAGAGGTGCTCCATATTATTTCAAAGGACTTCCTCTCCCCGGAAAAGGGAATCAACGTAGTGGTGGCGCACGGCACACCCCTTGCCTCTGACCCTGCAAATATAGTCTGCATGGGCTTCGACAATCTATTGTCTCACAGGTATGACAATGTTTTATTCTCCACCATAGAGGGCATACCGGGTAGGGAAGGCGTCTTAAAAAAGGTGCATGTGGCAAGGCAGGGACGGCAGAGGGCAAGGATAATCCCATTCATGTACGTAGCCGGGCTTCATGTCGAAGAAGACCTCATTGGTGAAAACAACAGCTACAGGGCAGACCTCAAAGAGATGGGCCTTGATGTGGACTGGGTAACAGCCGGCCACGAGGGATTATCCTTCCCGAAGAGCCTCGGTTTTTATGAAGAGATACCGCATTGTTTTCTTGAGCGTCTCAGGAGATCAATAGAGTTAATGAGGTTCTATTAAAGTTGATGATAAAGGTGGACCGTGACGTTATTATCAGGTGCCCTTGATGAGGATGGTTTTTCCGGAGATGGTCTCCCCGTTCCTTCCGGGACCCTGCTTTTAGGTGCCGGTTATGAGTTTTAAGAGGATCTGATGACTACTGGCTGAATCTGATGGTAAAGGAGGTGAGAGAAACAGGAATTGTAAACAGTTCATAAAAGATGTTTTGACCACAAGGCTGGATGTCAGGGAAGAGGGGTGAGAGTCCCCCGCTGCCCCGCAGCCGTGAAGGGAACGAAAACCCGAAAAAAGCCACTGTCATGGGTAACACCATGGCGGGAAGGTGGGTGAGTAGGAAAGAGAAACGGTTTGATTCATAACTTTGTAACCCGTAACTCATTTTTGCCCCGAGCCGGAAGACCTGTCCAGACCAAAAAAATAAAAAATTCTCGCGGGAGGAAAAAGAATGAAGATATCACGTTTTATGTATTACGCCTTACTTACTGCCGGTGTTTTATCCTTTGGCCTTTCAGCGTCCGCTGGTGAAGATGTGACTTTACTGGAAGAGATCGTTGTTACTGGCACCAAGATTGAGAAGAAGATTGAGAATTCAACTGATTCTGTGACGGTGATTACCGCGGATGAGATAGAGAAGAACAATTTTACGGATTTTACGGAAATCATGAGATCGGTGCCGGGTGTTGAATTCAAACAGGCTGGTGGCCCAGGCCAGTTTAACTATCCGAAGATGAGAGGCTTTGGCCAGGGACATTTCCTTGTTGTTATTGACGGGGTCAAGGTGAATGGCGCAAGGAGGGGCGGCGTCGGCAATCTTCTTGGTCAACTTGATCCTCAAATCATCGAGAAAATCGAAATCCTGAGGGGACCACAGGCTGTTATTTATGGTTCAAACACCTCTGCCGGTGTTATTGTCATTACGACAAAAAAGGGCACAAAAGAACCGGTAGTTAAGGTCGGTGGTGAAGCAGGATCTTTGGACTGGAGAAAAGGTTATGCTTCTGTAAGGGGTTCAGCCAATAAGCTGAGTTATTCATTATATTCGGGGTACACTGACAGCGGTGGTGTACATGAGTATGAATACTTTAAGGCTTTCTCTTCTAATTTGAACCTGGGTTATAAGTTTAGCGATTCGTTTAATATTGACGGGGGTTTTATGTATACCGGGTCGGAATTCAACTATGCCGAACTTCGTGAGTCATATGCCGCTGACTCTCCCTCAACGCCGTGGTGGTCGTTCCAGTTGCCTGATCCAAACTCTCTATCCACATCGGATTACTATAATGGAAGCATTAAGGTGCACCATGAAATTACCGACAAAGTTAAGCAAACCCTTACACTCGGCTACTATAAACATAAGAAAAAAGGTCTGGATGAGGATGACGGTTACCTTGGAAGTATTGTAGCTCCGGTTGATAATTTCACACTCGACTGGGTTACTTATTATAACAAGGGCGATATAGTTCCGGTCTATGACAAAGGCGATGGGAAGCCCTATTATTACCAGGATGAGAACTATCTTGCGGATTACAACCTCATATGGGACCAGGAATTAGGGCCGGAGAACTTAAACACCCTCCTTCTTGGTGTTGAATTCCAACAACAGGAAGGAAGAAAATGGGGTAAATACGGAGAAATTGAAAAAACGGTGCGTAATTATTCATTTTACGTGAATGATCAGATTCTCATATTCAATGAAAACCTTATCTTATCGTTTGGTGTAAGAAATGATCATCATGGGGAATTTGGAAATTATGCAACGGGAAAGGCAGGCATAAGTTATAGCTTCCGATCCATTGGAACTACTCTCTATACAAATTATGGCACAAGTTTCAAGGCGCCCACGTTTTTCAATTTGTATGATCCCAGATATGGGAACAAAAAACTTGATCCTGAAGAAGGGACAACTTATGAGTTTGGTGTCAGGCAGTCCTTCCTGCAAAGAAGACTCAGTATCGAAGGTTCTTACTGGCGGACGGAATTAGACAATGTCATCGCTTTTGTATACGGGATCAACCCTGATCCCTCCATTGTTGGTATGTATGATAATCGGGATAAGGCGACATCCAGAGGCATTGAAACATCCCTATCTTTCAAATTAACCGATCTGCTCACATTCAGGGGTAACTACACTTATACCGACTCAAAATCCGAGAAAGATGGTGAAACATTCAGGACCGTGCAGATCGCAAGAAACAAGTTCAATCTTGATCTTGCATATGATGTCGATAATTTACATCTCAACATCCATGGTTATTATTCCGGCCCTCGTCTCAGGTGGAAAGGTGATATAGAGATGGAATCTTACTTTAGAACAGATGTGGCCGCCAGAGGTGACATTACCGAAAACTGGACAGTTTACGGACGGGTCGAGAATCTCTTCAATGAAAATATCAAGGAAGGGCTTGGGTATGAACAGCCGGGTGTCTATGCGGTCACCGGCCTGGAATGGAAGTTTTAAAATGATACGCTTCAAGGACGTTTCATTTAAATATGCCGGGCGCGAGGAGAGGTCTGTGGAGGAGGTCTCCTTTTCCGTGCCGCAGGGCCAGTGCGTGCTCGTCACAGGCAGGACAGGCTGCGGCAAGAGCACGCTCCTGAAGATGCTCGGCGGCATAATCCCCCATGAGAGCGCAGGCAGGATGGAGGGGACGGTCAGTCTTAGCGGCATTGATACCCGGAGCTCCTCCCTGCCCTCCATTGCAGGGGATGTCGGGATGGTCTTTCAGAGTCCGGATGACCAGCTCTTCTGCAGCACCGTGAGGGATGAGCTCTCGTTCGGTCCTGAGAACCTTGGACTTCCCCATGAAGAGATCGGTAAGAGGGTTGATGAAGCGCTCACACTGGTCGGCCTCGGGGGATTCGGGGAGATGCGGGTCCAGCGGCTTTCAGGCGGGCAGAAACAGCGCATCGCCATAGCCTCGCAGCTTGCAATGAAACCGGTGGTCCTGGCGCTTGACGAACCTGTCAGCCAGCTTGACCCTGTCGGCAGGCAGGAGATAATAAAGTGCCTCCATGACCTGAAGCAGGAGGGTATCACCATCGTCCTGGTGGAGCACAGGGTCGACGATGTGATAGAGATTGTCGACCGTATCATGGTTATGGACAAGGGAAGAATTGTCCTTGATATAGAGAGGCGGCAACTTCCCGGTCATCTGAAAGTTTTCAGGGACCTCGGGCTCAGGGTGCCTGATGCCCTCCGGATCGCAAGTACCGTCTCTCCCTGCCTGTCGGATGACTGGATCAGTGACTTGACGGCTGAGATCATCAGGAGGCGGCCTTTTGTGCGCGACCCCGCTCTCTGCCCTGCCCATGAAGGCGCCCCTGACAAGCAACAAAAGAGGATAGTCAGTCTCAGGGATATCTCTTTCAGCTATCATGGCGCAGCAGGGCCTGCGCTCAGGGATGTCTCGCTCGATATTTATCAAAATGACATAATCGCGATCCTGGGACAGAACGGATCGGGCAAGTCCACACTCCTGAGCATCCTGTCAGGCCTGAACCGTCCTGACAGTGGCAATATATGTATGTCCGGACTCAACGGTACCGGGCGGCGTAATGGCAGGGGCAGTGTAGGGATGCTTTTTCAGAATCCGGATCTCCAGTTGTTTGAGGATAGCGTAGGTGCCGAGATGGAGTTCAGCCAGAAGAACCTCGGCATTCCCCCTGGCCTGCGCATGGAACAAAAGAGGCGGCTCTTCCGTCTCCTGCGGCTTGAAGGGATGGAGTATCTGCCCCCTCACGCACTCTCGAAGGGGCAGCGCCTCAGGGTGGCGATGGGGGCGGTACTCGCCATGAACCCCGGCCTCCTCCTGCTTGATGAGCCGACAACAGGACAGAACGAGGAGAATATCTCCAACCTGATCCGGACGATCAGGGGAGAGCCCGGGATAGAGGCGGTTGTATTCTGTACACATGATTTTGATACTGCAGCCGGTTTTGCAAACAGGATACTGCTTATGAAAGAGGGGGTGGTCATTGCGGACGGCCCTGTAAGGGAGATGCTCGGCAGGGCGGACCTCCTTGAAGAGGCGGGGCTCCTGGCCCCACTGCCCCTGATACTTTCGAAGATGGCGGGGATCTATCCGCCGGCGCTTACAGTCGATGAATTTCTTGGGGTGGTGAGTGGAGTCAAATAGGCGCAGGTTATCATTGGAGACTTTTTCCTACCCATTCTCCGCAGTAGTGGGGCAGGAGGAGATGAAGCTCGCCCTTGTCCTGAATGCAGTGGAGCCGCGTATTGGAGGTGTGCTTATCCGGGGCGAAAAGGGGACCGCGAAGTCAACGGCGGTCAGGGCACTGAGGGGGCTTTTGCCTGATATAAAGGTGGTGGCTGGTTGTGTCTGTTCGTGTGATCCCGACGATAATTCCCGGCTCTGCCCGGAGTGTGCGGAGATGATTGTCTCCGGCAGGCGTCCAGGGTCTGAATACAGGAGGGTTCCAATTGTCAACCTTCCATTGAATGTGACAGAGGAGATGGTCGCCGGCGGCCTCGATCTGGAGGTTGCCCTCAGGAAGGGCAGAAGGTGTTTTCAGGCAGGACTCCTTGCAGCAGCTAACAGGGGTATTCTCTACATAGACGAGGTCAACCTGCTTGATGACCATATAGTGGATATTATCCTGGATGCGGCATCAAGCGGCGTCAATGCAGTAGAGATAGAAGGCCTTTCGATCCGCCACCCCTCCCGATTTATCCTCGCAGGCACCATGAACCCTGAAGAGGGAGACCTTCGTCCGCAACTGCTTGACCGTTTCGGGCTCTGTGTAGAGGTCGTGGGTGAGATGGATGTTGAGAGGCGTGTCGAGCTAATGGAGATGAGAGAGCGTTATGACACTGATCCCTGGGAGTTTGTTTCCCTTTTCCTCAGGGAAGAGAGGGATGTCTCAGCCCATATAATCAGGGCGCGCCATGCAATCAGGGAGGTGGCCTTCCCCGCATACCTGGGCGGCCTCGTCTCTGAGCTCTGCCTTCAGAATAATGTGGCGGGGCACAGGGCGGACATTGTTATTAAATATGCAGCCACGGCGCTTGCAGCATTTGAATGCCGCGCAGAGGTAACAGCCGGTGACATAAGGAGGGTGGCGGGTATGGCGCTCCTGCACCGCAGGAGGGATGCCCTGCCCCCGCCTCCGGAGAGTGACAATCCGGAGCGGAAAGAAAATGATACTGATGATAAAAAGGACAATGGGGGCAGGGAAGAAGATAATCCCGGCAATCAGCCTGAAAACAGTAACATGGATGAAAAAGATGAGCCGGACAATATGGCTGAGGAGTTCTGTGCTGGCCTGCCTGAGACTGAAGGGCCTGCAGATACGCCGGAGGCCGGGGAGCCTTCTGAAGAGGTGTTTGAACCGGGCAGTACATTTAAGGTGCAGAGATTTAAACAGGAGAAAGACCGTCTGCTCCGCTGCGGTTCGGGCAGGCGCTCCAGGACAAGGACCGCACAGAAGACAGGCAGGTATGTAAAGAGTATTCTCAGCAACAGGTATCCTGATATAGCGGTTGATGCCACTATCAGGGCGGCGGCCCCGTACCAGGGACAGAGAAAGAAGCAGGATGGTATGGCTGTCAGTATACGCAAAGATGATATTCGCAGGAAGGTGAGAGAGAAGAGGATCGGAAATTTCCTGCTTTTTTTAGTTGATGCCAGCGGCTCGATGGGGGTGAGGGCGCGCATGACAGCTACAAAAGGCGCGATTCTCTCGCTGCTCATGGATGCCTACCAGAAGAGGGACAGGGTCGCGATGGTGACCTTCCGGCGTAAAGAGGCTGTCGTCAATCTTCCGCCCACATCCTCTGTTGAGCTTGCCGTGAGGCATCTCAGGGAGATGCCTGTGGGAGGGCGCACCCCCCTGACAGACGGGCTTGTCAAAGGGTTTAAACTGCTGAAGGTACATTTTCTGAAGGAGCCGTCCGCCCGTCCGATAGCAATAATCATTACGGACGGCAGGGCGAATGTGTCAACCGGCAGCGGCATTGCTCCACAGGATGAGGCGATTGTTACCGCTGAAAAGATGGCGTACGAGGAGAGGATAAAGTTTGTGGTGGTAGATACGGAAGAACCGGGAATAATGAAGCTCGGATTTGCTGCAAGGCTTGCCGCTGCATTAGGCGCGGAATATTTCCGCACTGAAGACCTGAAGGCAGGTGACCTTGTAGATATTGTAAGGAGGAGGTTGTAATGGAGAGAAATACTGTTTATCCCTTTTCAGCGATAGTTGGACAGGATAGGATGAAGCTTGCACTTATCCTTAATATCATCAATCCCCGCATATCAGGGGTGCTTATCCGGGGGGAAAAGGGGACTGCAAAGTCAACGGCGGTCAGGGCATTGGCGGATGTGCTGCCCATGATCGAGGTGGTAAGCGGATGCCCCTTTCAACTGTCGCCTGGTGATGAGCAGGTGGCCTGCAGCGATTGCAGTAACAGGGAATGTAGTGAACGAATCATTGCCGGAAGACCGGTTGAGGTCATAAGGCGGAAGGTCAGGGTGGTGGAGCTGCCTGTGGGCGCCACTGAGGACCGCGTAGTCGGGACAATGGATCTGGAGCACGCCCTAAAAAAGGGTGAGAAACGGTTTGAGCCCGGCATACTTGCCGCAGCACACAGGGGGATCCTCTATCTGGACGAGATCGATCTCCTGGATGACCATGTGGTGGACGTGCTGCTAGACTCTGCTGCCATGGGGATAAATACAGTAGAGAGGGAGGGCGTCTCATTCATCCATCCCGCCAGTTTTACGCTGGTGGGCACGATGAACCCTGAAGAGGGAGAGCTCAGACCCCAGCTTCTAGACAGGTTCGGCCTCTGCGTCGGCATTGAAGGCATACGGAGCAGCCCTGAGAGAGTGGATGTGATGGAGCGGCGGATCGCCTTTGAAGAGAATCCCGGGGGGTTCTGCCTGAGATGGGAAGATGAATCCGGAAAGACAGCAGGTCGTATCGGGGCTGCGATCGGTCTGTACCCGAAGGTGAAGGTCAACAGGAACAAATTCTTCAGCATTGCAAGACGTTGTGTAGAGGCGGGTGTTGACGGTCACAGGGCTGATATTATCACGCTCAAGACCGCCAGGGCGCTGGCTGCATGGAACGGACGGTGCGAGGTGCTCGATGAAGATGTAGAGATTGCGGTTGAACTTGCCCTGCCGCACCGTATGAGGCGTCAGCCCTTTGAGGAGATAGGAGCGCCCGGGAAGGCCGCAAGGGCGGGTGTCTGATGGGTACGCCATGAGTGTGGGGTTTCTCGTACTTATGCTTACAAGCAGGTGTAACCTGCACTGCAGGTACTGTTATGTTGATGCAGGAGCTGATGGCACGGACATGTCCGGGGAGATAGCTTTCAGGGCGATAGACCTCTTCATGCCTGATACCGGCGCAGTTACGATCGAGCTGTCAGGCGGTGAACCTCTGCTCATGTTCGGTCTGATAAGGAGTATCGTCGAGTATGCGGGAGGTCTGAATCCCATGGTCCGTTTTGCTATCCAGACAAACGGCGCCCTCCTTGACAGGCGGAAACTCGATTATCTCCGGACGCACGGCATAGGGATAGGGCTCAGCATGGACGGAACGCCGGATATAAACGAGCGTCTCCGGGGAGGCTCCGCTGCTCTGCTCAGGGCGCTCAGGCTCATGGAAGAGTCCGGGACCGGCGCCAATATCACGGTGGTATTGACCAGGGAGAACATCCTGGGCATTGATCGATTTCTCCTCTTCTGCGCCGGATTTTCGTGTGTGAGGGTGGTGAATCTCGATATCCTCCGCCCGCTGGGCCGTGCTTCAAACAGGGAGCTTATACCGGAGAAGGGGCAGATTACAGATATGGTTGAGGGTATGTTTGAAATCCTTGCATTTATTAATGAAAGGCGTTTCCCGCCGCTGAAGGTGAGGGAGATTGCACAGAGTTACAGGCGAAGGAATGAGAGGGAGATAAAGCCTTATTGCTACGCAGCCGCAGGAGAAGCCGCTGCAATAGCCCCTGACGGAAGGTTATTCCCATGTGCCTCACTCATGGGCATGGATCAATATCAGGCAGGGACTGTATGGTCCCCTGATTTTTCACGGCTTCAGGGTCTGGTACAGACCCCTCTATACCCTGAAAAATGCATGAGCTGTGAGCTGAGGCAGGTCTGCCGCAGCGGCTGCCCTTCGCGCAGGGTATCCCTCGCAGGGGATATAAAAAATATCTCTGATATTGAATGCGCAATGAGGAAGGAAATATGGAGGAGGATGAGAGTATGAAGAAGATAAAGATAGTTGTATTCAGCGCCACGGGCAGCGGGATGGCAAGCATGGCTCAGGCATTCCGTCAGGTTGGATATGAATACCCGGGCCGCATGGAGGTGCAGGCACGGACCAATGATGACCTTTTTGACTCAAAGATGGTAGAGCGTTTTACTCACCATCTTCAGACAGCGGACTCTGTAATTGTGGTGCTCCACGGCGGAAAAAACTCATGCGGGTTCCTTGACAGGCTGATCGAGTCATCTGAAAAGGCCTTCCTTTACATTCATCCCGGTGATGAAGACGATATGGCGCTGTCAGCGGAATATTCCACGGAATACGGCAGTGATTACTTTAATGAGATTGTACGCTTTATCAAGTTCGGCGGCAGGGATAACTGGGTGAACCTGCTTAAGAGTCTCATGAAAAAGTTGTCGGGTGAGGATATCCCGTATGCCCTGCCGCAGAAGATGCCCTGCGAAGGAATCTACCACCCTGATACCGGCGTATCCGGCAGCCTTGAGGAATACCTGAAGGCAAGAGGGACAAGCCTGAAAGAGCTTGAAACCGGAAAGACCCCGGTAATCGGTATGTGGTTTTACCAGGGTTACTACTTGGAGGGCAACCTCGGATATGCAGATGCCGTTGTACGTGAGATAGAGAGGCAGGGTGCGTTTCCTGTGGCATGTTTTTATAACAGGTTTCCCGACAGTGTCCTGGATAACAGAAGCCCGGACTGGGTGGTGGAGAATTACTTTCAGGCAGAGGGAAAGACCGTTATACACGTGCTTCTGAATTCCATGGTCTTTTCAATGAGGCTAACCCTGCCGCGGTTTGCCGGTGTTTATGAAAAACTGAATGTGCCTGTCCTGCAGGCGATCACACTCTTTACGACCCATGCAAACTGGAAGGGGACCGTTCAGGGGGCAACGCCCATGGATGTCTGCATAAGCGCAGCCCAGCCTGAGTTTGACGGCATTCTCATCACTGTCCCTGTTTCAACAAGAGAGGTGGATGATCGTGACCTGCTTACAGGCGCAGCGCTGATAAAGAATGTGCCTGTAGAAGAACGCATAAAAAAGATTGTGGGCCTTGCAAAGAAATGGGCAATACTCGGAATAAAGCCGAATGCTGAAAAAAAAGTGGCGATCATCTTTCATAACTATCCACCCCGCAATGACCGTATCGGATGCGCCGCAGGGCTTGATTCCTTTGAGAGCGTGAAAAACATTCTCAACAGGCTGAAAGAGGATGGGTATTACGTCGAACGGGAGTATGCATCAGGCGATGACCTTGCCCGGGAGATACTTGACGGGGTTACCGCCGACAGGAGGTGGCTCACCCCTGAAAAAATGGCGGAGAAGGCCGCAGACCGTATCGGGCCTGTGCAATACAGTGCATGGCATAAAAGCCTCCCTGAGAAGAACCGGGGACATATGGTAAAGGACTGGGGCGATATACCCGGTGAGCTTTTTGTCCATAACAATGAGGTGATGGTCAACGGGATTATCAACGGCAATGTATACATAGGCATCCAGCCGCCGAGGGGCTTTGTTGAACAGCCTGAAAAGATACATGACCCGCACCTTGCGCCGGGCCACCATTATATATTCCATTACAGGTGGATAAGGGATGTATTCAGGGCGGACGCCGTACTCCACATCGGCAAGCACGGCTCCCTTAAGTGGCTGCCCGGCAAATCACTGGCGCTTTCAGAGGAGTGCTATCCCGACATATCCATCATGGACCTGCCGAATATCTACCCCTATATCATCAATGACCCCGGAGAGGGAACACAGGCAAAGCGGCGCTCCTATGCCTGTGTGGTTGACCACCTGATACCTGTTATGACCAATGCCGACAGGTATGAGGAACTGGCAGAGGTGGATACAAAGATCCTTGAGTACATCCAGACAAAGTCCATGAACCCCGGCAGACTGCCTGTGCTCCGGAAGGAGATATGGCAACTGGCCGCAAAACACAATCTTCACTCGGATATAGAGGTCTCTGAAGATGAGGCATTCTCAGACTTTGACGGCTTTGTGGAAAGACTGCATTCCTATCTCTCAGAGGTGGCCGACACTGCCATCAATGACGGCCTGCACATAATGGGTATTGTGCCTGAGGGAGAAGGACTCGCAGAGCTTATTACACAACTGGTTCGTCTCAAAAACGGGAATGTCCCGTCCCTCAGGGAGGCAATCGCAAGGCAGTGGGGCTATGATTATGACAAGCTTCTTCAATACAGTGGACAGGCAGACCCGACAGGCCGTTTCCCCACCAATGCCGTTGCAATAACAGAGATACACAGGGCAGCGCTTGAAACAGTGAGGGCTGTGATAGATGGGCAGGAACCCCGGATGGCGGATGAAAGCCCGGAGGCGGGCAGGATCAAGGGATTCATAAGTGATGTTGTACTGCCGAAACTGGGGAAGACCACAGAGGAGATAGATGCAACAGCTGCTGCCCTTTCAGGGAGGCATGTCCTTCCCGGCGGCAGCGGCGCACCCACCCGGGGCATGGTGGACATCCTGCCTACAGGAAGGAATTTCTTTTCAGTCGATCCCTTTAAGATACCCTCCCCCACTGCCTGGACCACAGGGAAGGCGCTCGGAGACGCCCTCGTTGAAAGACATATAAAAGAGACAGACAGGCCGCCTGAGAGTATAGGTATGGTTATCTGGGGCAGCCCGACCATGCGCACAATGGGTGAGGACATTGCAGAGGCATTCTACCTTATGGGAGTGAAGCCTGTATGGAATGAAAAGAACGGCCGTGTTGACGGGCTTGAGGTTATTCCTGCCGGGGAATTGAAGTTCCCGCGGGTGGATGTGACCTTCAGGACATCAGGTTTTTTCAGGGACTCGTTCCCGAACCTTATGGAACTTCTGGATGAGGCCGTGGCAATGGCAGCGGCCCTGAACGAGCCTGTGGAGAAAAACTTTCTGAGGAGGAATGTGCTGAGAGAGGCTGCTGAACTTGCCGCAGCAGGCGGCATTGACCCGGAACAGGCGCTGCGTGAAGCATCATTCCGTGTCTTCAGCGCCCCGCCGGGCGCCTACGGCGCAGGCATACCCGCGGCAATTGATGCAAAGGCATGGGAGAAGAGCGAGGACCTCGGAGAGGTCTATATTACATGGGGCGGATATGCCTACGGCAAAGGGGTCTATGGAGAAGACAGGAGAGAGACATTCCGCAGGAGGCTCTCGGACATCAGCCTTGTCATCAAAAACGAGGACTCAAGGGAGTATGACCTCTTCTCCTCTGATGACTTTAATGCCTACTTCGGCGGCTTTGTTGCAGCAGTAAAGGCAGTGTCGGGGAGTTATCCGAGGGCATATTCAGGAGACGCATCCGACCCTGAGAGGGTTAAATACCGGAGCCTTCAGCAGGAGACAAAACATATCTTCCGATCAAAGATTCTCAATCCCAAATGGATGGAAGGCCTTATGCGCCACGGTTACAAGGGCGCCGGGGACCTCTCAAGGGCAGTGGATATCTCATTCCACTGGGATGCTACTTCGGATGTGATAGAGGACTGGATGTATGATGCCCTGTCTGAAAAGTACGCGCTGGATGAAAAGATGCAGAAGTGGTTCAAAGAGGTTAATCCCTATGCCCTGCAAAACATCACCGAACGGCTCCTTGAGGCAGCTAACCGCGGGATGTGGAATGTCTCTGAGGAGATGAAAAAGAGGCTTGAAGATACATATCTCGATATTGAGGGAGATATTGAGGAGAGGACGGAATGAGGGGAGGACTCTTCCTGCTGATATTCCTGTTTGCGGCTTTCATGAGCGGCTGCTCCGGCAACGAGCCCGGCCCCCGGGTATATTTTGTCCGCGACGGCCTGGCAGTTGAGCTGCCCGGCATTGAAACAGTGACAATTCGTTCAGGAGAGAAAACGGTCTTCAAATGGCAAAAGGGCGGCGGGGACGAGGCTGCGCCCCTTTTCAGCGATAAGAATCTGCTCATCCCCATTCATTGGAGACCTGGTGAGAGTTACGACGTGGAGGTGCGTAACAAGGATGCACGGTTTACAAACAGGGTTATGGCGCCGCTTAAGCCCTCGCCGATGCTGATTCAGAGGGTGAAACTGGAAAATGTCATACCCTTCAGCATTGACCAGGGGACTGCCCCTGATACCTTTGTGAGATTCTCGGGAGACAATAAATACCTTGCAATCGGTAGTTTCCACGGCTATCTCCGGGTGGTGGAGGTGAGGACAGGAAAGGTCGTTTATTCACGGAAGATAGCCGAGGGCATGGTGAAGCGTATTGGATGGGGAGAGATGGATGAACGGAGAGTGCTCTATGTGGGGGAGCAGTCGCCTGACGGGTATATCTACTGTCTTGATGCAATGACAGGCAGGGAGATATGGAAATACCGTCTGGCCGACGACATAGAGACATCAAGGCCTGAGAGGGAGAATGACCGGTATGCCATTTATAAATTTCCGGGTGTCTACCAGTTGAAGGTGCTTCCCGGAGGTGATGTAGTCATTGTCGGCACGCACGGATGGGACAGCGAAGGTAAAAGGCTTTACAGGTGCCTGATCTACCGGTTTGACGGCAGGACCGGCAGGATAAAGTGGCGGTGGCCCGCGGACAGGACGCTCCCTTACGGCCTCACCTGGTTTGACATATCGGATGACGGCAGGAAGCTCCTGCTCCTGACATCAACATGGCGTCCACCTGAGCAGACTGATTCCGTATATGAAAACGGCGCCCTGTATTGCCTGAACGGGGATACCGGAGCAGTCCTGTGGGAGTACAAGGTGCCGCCCCTGAGGCCCTATTACAAGAGGGCGACTGCGTGGCAGGGAGTAGCCCTCTCAGGAGACGGCAGGTATGCGGCCATCGGGCTTAATGACGGCAGGGGGATGTTCTTTGATACAGGGAGGGCCGTAAAGGTGAAGGGCAAGCGCTTCCTGCAAAACAGCCCCCTGTGGGTGAAGGAGCTCGGCACACCTGTACTGATAGGAGATATACCCGTCTCATCCCCTGTGAGTTATGCTGAGGCCGGTAAAGAAGAGGTGTATTTTGTCCTGCCCGGCACATCCATCCCCTCAGGCGCGGTAAAAGGCAAGGTGCGGAAACCCGCGCCCCATCCCGCGGCTAATCAGCTTTATGCAGTCGGCTTTGACGGCAGGCTGAGATGGAAGTGGAAGTCCTATGGCTCCATGCAGGGCATTTATCTCTCCGGGGACAACAGGTGGCTCTTTACTGTAAATGCCCTTGCCGGAATGGCTGGGGCTCGCAGGGGCGGTCGGACATCACCTTTTGGAATTACCCTTTTTGATACATGAAAGAGGGGAGCGGAAATGGGCAAACCGGTCTATCTTTATCCTACCGAAGGCACTGTCTTTTTTATGGCGGATATCTCGGAAGACGGCAGGTACATAGCCCTTGTGGAGGTGCCGTTTACAGACGGAAATGGGGCGGAGAATGGAAAGTACCGGGTGCATATAATTCACTGATGAAAAATGGCGGGAGGGTCTTTGTATTGAGCATTATTTTATTTATTGCAGGCATCGGCGCTGCTGCATGGCACCTGCTTTCATCACAAGGGGACGTACAGGATGCGGAGGTGGAGTTTGTGCCTGACGGCGCATGGCTGACATTCCACTCTCCTGTAAGGATCATGAATCTGGAGGTTGAGGGGAGGGAGGGAGTGATCGTCTCACGTCGGATCAATGGGATAAGAAAGCAAAGGCTGTGGCTCGTTTTCGGATGGAAGGCAAACAGGGATTATACCTGTACGGTCTCCACAGATGAAGGGATTATCGTGGTTGAAAAGAGTGCCCCGGAAGGTGACTGCACTGCAGGTGTCCAGCTCTCGATCCCGTTCACCTCAATGGCCGGTTTGACCTCACCCGCGATATTCGGGAGGGAGGGGGAGAGTTCGAGTATGGCGATTGAGGATAACGGGCTGACCTCCGCCCTCATTGTCACTACCTATGAAAAGGGCGATCTCCTTATTACAGGCAGAGTCACCATCCCCGCGGACATAAAGGTTACGGCCTATCCCCGAAACCCGGGGACAAAGATAGTCTACGGAGAGAGAGAGACCTCCATACACTTCAGGACGACCCTTTCCGTTGCCTACGAGAGGTTCTATATGCCGTTCAGTATAGAGGCGCCGCGTAAAGGGGAGTATCGCTTGCATGCCGGGGTCACCCTGAGACGTCCTGACGGACGGGAGTCTTTCTTCAGCAGGACGGTTAAGCTTAAGGTTGTGGGGCGGGACAAGCTGGGGGAGACGATAAGGCTCGTAAAGGCATCGATGCCTGTCGGCGTTTACGGCATAGCCCTCAGGCAGTATGCAGCGGACACTCTCTACATACAACCCCGTGTATTCAAGAAACTCGGGAGTTTCTTCGGTATCGAGCCAAAGTACATCGATTACCACCATCCCTTTACATACCAGAGTCTTGTCCTGGAGAATACAGGGACCGGCAGCATCTCTCTGCTCATAAATTCAGCCGTATATTACAAGGAGAGAGATGTCATGCCGGAGGCGTTCATGCCGCCGGACTCGATGACAGGAGGGACAAGGGATATGGCGGTTACTGTGACCGCCACGCTTCCGCCAGGGGAAAAGACCCGTCTGGTGATGCCCGTCTATCTGGCCTCCGACCCTGTCCCCGGGGAGTACCGGAGGGTGGTGAGGATTATCATGATGGGGTCGGTCTCTCCTTTTGCAGAGTATGAGTTTCCCCTCTATGTCAGGTCCATGAACCTGTTGGCATGGACATTCACCCTTGTTGCGGTATTTCTGAGCCTGACCGCCACACTCGTCTTTGTCATCATGTTTAAAAGGATAGTTGCGGGCATGAAGGTCAGGTGGCTGGTGATCATCTCCCTCTACGGGGCAATGACCTTTGTGGTCTCAAATATCCCTCTCCGCATATTCGGGTCACTCGTCTCTGCGGTGGCAGGGCCGTTCAGCATCTTCTTTACAGGATTTTTCTCTGCGCTCCTTTACTGGACCTTGCTGGTATCCCTTGTGAGGCTGCTTCCAAGGCCCGGTACAGTTACCTTTGCAACCCTTGTACGTTACATGTTGAACGGCATCATGTTCGGCGGCTTCCAGTTGGCGGATATACTCTTTACAGGCACGGGCATTGTTGCAAAAGAGGCGGCCTTTTATGTGTCCGGAGTAACGCGGAAGGGTGAGGGCTTCCAATGGAGCGGGAGGTCACTCGTCTATCTCGCGGTATCTCTCTCTCTTGCAGACGCCTTCATAACAGTGACAGGGCTCTACCTGCATATGGTCCTCTTCAGGCTCTATTTCGCTGACTGGTATATCTATATGAATATCATAATCAACAGCCTGCTCTATACATCCGTGGCAACATTTGCAGGCCGCAGGTTCAGCGACAGGCTGAAATGGGAGGATGGATAGGATGATCTACGGGGCAGGAGGTTTCAGCCAGGCAACAGGAAGTGACGGGATACTTGCCCGCCTTGACCCGCGCCTCAAGATACTCTGCCTGCTATGCATATCGGTCTATTCCGTGATGCTCGAAAATACAGCCCCCCTTCTCCTGCTTTTTTCCTTTTCATGGGTCCTCGTTGCCGTTGAGCGGATAGAATGGCGCAAGGTGCGTCTGCTCCTCCTCCTCGTCATCCTGATGGTATGGGGTACAATGTTCTCCCAGTCCGTCTTCTACTTCGAAGAACCGAGGACCGTGCTCATAAACCTTGTAAATGCGGATACCCCCCTGATAGGGAGGTGGACAGGTGATATAAGTAT
Source organism: Nitrospirota bacterium (assembly GCA_024275975.1). Classification (GTDB taxonomy): domain Bacteria; phylum Nitrospirota; class Thermodesulfovibrionia; order Thermodesulfovibrionales; family UBA6898; genus JAJRYC01. The sequence continues at coordinate 51,448 of JAJRYC010000013.1, forward strand.
CTACCGCGAAGGTTTCCGGTACGGGGCTGTCCAGTCATTGCGGTTTGCATCAATGATGGTCTATGGCCTCGTCTTTTGCTGGAGCACGGATACAGGGAAAATGCTGTCAGGCATGTTGCAGCTAAGGGTCCCTTATGTGATTGCCTTTATGACTGTAACGGCCGTCAGGTTCATTCCGGTCATAATGGATGAGTTTGCCACTGTTTCCCTTGCCATGCGGATGAGGGGCGGCAGGGTTCTCTCTCCCAACCCGGTAAGATTGCTCAGGAACTGGCTTAAACTGATACGACCGGTCTTTATCAACTGCTACAGGAGGTCGAATATCCTCTCTCTTTCCATCCAGTCAAGGGCATTCAGCCCGTCCGCCGGGCGTACGGATGTAAAGGGCAGGGTAGTGACACCTGTTGAGGCCGTCCTGCTTGCGACCGTGATGTCGGTCACGGCGTTCACAGTCCTGCTGAAGACCTTTTACGGACTCTATCTCTGGGACATTCTCTATATATCGGAATTGCGGTGGGTGTATGAAATCTGCAGATTGTATTTATAAGAAAAGGAGGCAACATTGATTATCGGACGATACTATGAAGGAATCGAGATCAACAGGGATGAAAAGATCATCCATGTAAAATTTCTCCAGCCTCACAGGGTGATCTCCACCTGCCGTCTGGAGGGCGGACTCCGGGATGATCTGGAGCATCTCTATAACCACCAGGCATGTGAACCCACGGGTCACCACCATAAATCGCATAAGGCCATGACTTCTGACCCGGCCGGGTACAGGAGGATTATATGCGAACGGCATGGCCTGTTACCTGAAAAGAGCGCAACCCTGGGGACTGCTGCAAACATGAATAATGCGGCTGTTGTGTCTGAGAGTTTCCGTGATATCGAGGTGGTTGCAGTATGTACGGGCGGGGTGGAGACAAACGCAGGCAGGATCGGTGACCCTGCATCAGTCTATGAGGCGGAGGGAAGGTTTGAGAAGCTGGGAGGTTTTGTGATGGAAGACCATGGGACTATTAATACGATGGTCTTTATCAACCGTGAATTGAGACCCGGGGCGATGGTGCGTGTTGTTATGACGGCCACTGAGGCAAAGACAGCCGCATTGCAGGAGCTTGTCGTGCCATCGCGTTACTCTGACGGTCTTGCCACCGGAACAGGGACGGACCAGATAGGGGTTGCGTCAATGCTCGGCACAGGGGAGCCACTCAGCGGAGCAGGAAAACATACAAAGCTGGGCGAACTGATCGGCAGGACCGTGCTTCAGGCAATAAAGAGGACCCTCTCTCTGCAGAACAAGCTGACCCCCGGGTCCCGATGCTTTGCCCTGGTCGTCCTGGACCGGTTCGGGATTACCATGGACTCCATGCGTGCAGGCATCTCCCGCTATCTCTCTGAGAAGGAGTCTGAACTCTTCCGCCGGAACTTTAATGCAATAAACAATGACCCGCCCACGGTGGCGTCGGTTGCTGCCATCGTTCACCTCAGGGACAAGATGAGCTGGAGGATACTTCCTGAAAGCTGCATGCCTGAGATACTCGGCTCATACGGGGCGCAGATTGCCGCGGCGGTCTCCGGAAAATACGGTCGTATACCGGGTTACAGGAGATTGCTGGCAGAAGAACATATGGAGACAGGAAATGAAGCCTTTGTCGAGTTTATATTCAGATCATTTGCCCTCGGCTTTAAGGAAAAATGGAGCGGGGAGAGGGATTAGCAGGAGGCCATGGAGTTGAGGGCAATCAACGGAATGATAAAAGATTACGCTATGGTGATCTCTATCCTGGTCCACTTATCCATCCTCGCCATCCCACTCTCGACAACTGTTATCTCTGTTTCAGGGCAGGGGTTCAGGGATATAGAGATGTCCATGATTGACGGCAGCGTCAGCTCCGCAGGTGCCCGTAAGGTCGCTCTTTCCGGGACGACAAAAAAGCGTGTTGAGAAGAAAAAAGAACCAAAACCTCCCCAAATAGAGGAGAAGGCTGAAAAGAGAGTTCAGCAGAAAAAGAAAATAAAAAAGGCCGTGGCAGTAAGCCGGGAACCTGACAGGGCGTCAAAGGCTGCGGCAGATGCTATCGAACCTGCTGAGAAAAAAGAGGAGATAGAAGACCAGACTGCAGTTGAACCTGAAAAGGATCGAAATCTGCCGGTTCAGGACATATTATCCGCCCAGGCAGAGGACGGGGAGCAGGATCCTGCCTCTGCTGTGAGTGCTCAGGATTCACTGCAGGGTGAAGTTTCCGGCAAACCCGATATAGCAGAGCTTGGCTCGGCGGATGGTCCGGCCTTTATCAAAAGGGTGCTTCCCCGGTATCCGTGGGTGGCGAGGAAGACGGGAAGAGAGGGGAGTGTGCTGCTGAGGCTCACAATTGACGAGACAGGCCGGCTGCTCGACGTGGTGGTTGTGGAGAAGGCAGGTTTTGGTTTCGACCGTGAGGCGATCAGGGCGGTCAGGCTTTCTACGTTCAGGCCGGCCATAAGAAAGGGCATGCCGGTCAAGTCAGAGGCATTGCTGTATGTGAGGTTTAAGCTTGAAAAGCGTTAACGGGTTTTAATGGAGGTGATAAATGATTGAATTTATCTTAAAAGGTGGTTTTCTGATGTATCCGATACTGCTGTGTTCAGTTGTAGGCCTTGCAATAATCATCAACAAGGCACTCCAGTACAGGGGGGTTTTCAGGTCAATCGAGCGTCCGCTGAAAGAGGTGCTGAAGACAAGGCCCCTGATCCTGAGGCCTCTCATCAAGGCCGTGGACGAGGGCTGTGACGAGCAGGAGTTGTCAGTGGTCGGCACAAGGCAGGTGAGAGAGGCAGAACGGGGCCTGAGCTGGCTTGGACTGATCGCGACGATCACGCCCCTTCTGGGACTCACCGGCACGGTTATCGGGATGATAAAGGCCTTCATGGTGATAGCATCGAGTGCAAGCGTGAATCCATCCATGCTTGCCGGAGGCATCTGGGAGGCCCTCATCACCACTGCGGCCGGGCTCCTGGTGGCCATCCCGATCAGTGTGTGGCATCACTATCTGGAAAAACAGGCTGACGATATAGCCTTTCTCCTGAAAGAGATAACAGTGAGCCTTTATATGAGGTGCAGGGATGGAGTTTGAGAGGAAAAGGTACGGTCATTCACTCATGAACATTGCGCCATTGGTGGATGTGGTCTTCCTGCTGCTGCTCTTCTTCATGCTCACCTCCAGCCTCGTCCGGGAAGAGGCGGTCAAGATCAGGCTGCCTGAATCAAAGACCGCAGCCACAGAGCAAGAAACAATAAAGACAATAATAATCACAAGGGATGGCAGGATATTCTTTATGGACAGGGGAGTGGATCTGAAAGGGCTTCAGAAGGCTGTAAGGGAGGGCTTAACTGAGAGGGAAGAGGATTCCCTGAGGATAAAGGCCGACAGGAATGCAAGTGTCGGCCTGCTGATGAAGGTGGTCGATGAGGTGCGGCTTGCAGGGGTCAGGAATTTCAGCGTGGCGACAGAGTGGTTGGGAAATTGACTTTTAAGCGGTGAATATGTTTGAATTAAATGCCTGATTAAAAAGAGATTTTCCTTTTGCAGGCACGAATGGATGTGAGGAAGAGGGGTGAAAATCCCCCGCTGCCCCGCAGCCGTAATGGGAACGAAAACCCGTAATACCACTGGTCATAACGACTGGGAAGGTGGGTGAGTAGGAAGACTCAAAAAATGAGAAGCACTGCCCAGAGCCGGAAGACCCATCCATCTATAAATTACTCGAGGGAGGTGACAAAGATGTTTCTGTCCTGTTTCAGTATTTCTTCGCTTTATCCCCCATAGTCCCGGATACTGTTGTTCGTTAAACCCTCAGAAGATTCAGAACGGTTTCAAGAGAATTATGGAGGATAAATATGCAAAAAAGCTTTATTATGTTCTGTGCGCTGTTATGCTTTATGTTTGTCCTGGCGGCGAAAGGATTTGCCGCTGAAACCAGTCCGGCATGGCCCCGGGAAATCACGCTCGGAGGTACCGTGGCGGGTGAGTACCGCTGGATGAAACACAGCGATATAACCGATAAGAACAGTGATGCCACGTCAGACCTTTATTTGAGGACTGTCGAGCTGTCGCTGGAGGCCGCAATAGCCGACTGGATCAATGCCGGCGTTACCGTTAACTCCGAATGGATAGGTGATGACGTTAATCAGGGGGATGAAAAACTCACACTTGATGAGGCTGTGATCTCCTTGAGGAAAGAAGGATTGCCGGTTTATCTGATCGTGGGCAAAAGGACACAGCCGTTCGGTGTGTTCGAAAATTACCTTGTTACGGACCCTATGACCCAGGACGCCTATGAAACCAAGCGGGTTGGGGTGACTCTCGGGTATAACAGGCCGTTTATGGACCTCGATGCCTCGGTGACAATTTACAAGGGCGAAGAAATGATGGCCCATCTCTTTGATTCAGGCCTGTTTGATTCGGATAATATCTCAAGGGTTTCCGACCCTGCAGGAGATGATACAGGCTCTTACATCCTGAACATCACGGTTACCCCCTTGCCTGAACATCTGAATCTCTCGGCATCGTACCTGTCTGAGCCCGGCAACGGGAACAGGAATGACAGTCTCTCAATCGCTGCTGATTACAGCTGCCTCTTCATGGAGGGCCTTACCTTTAATGCAGAGTATATTGCGGCCCTTAAGAGAGAGAAGTATCAGGATGCGGCGTCAACAGTGCTTTCGAAGAGTTTCAGGGAGAAGGTCTTCTCTTTCAGCGCGGCATATAATGTGATGGATACAGTAGATGTGGCCCTGAGATACGAACACCTTGACGATGATTCCCTTACCGGATCCACAGGCGCATGGAGTGTGAAAGACCGCTACAGCGCGGGCGTCGGGTATAGCTTTTACACTGATGAGACGTCGGGAGTCAATGCCTTTCTGGCTGCTGAGTACAGGAGGACGGAGATAAGGGTTGACAGTGCTTCCGGCATGGATGACAGTAACGATGAGTTTTATACGAGACTCGGTGTAAACTTCTAATAACCGAAAGGAGATATTCAAATGAAGAATAAATATATAATTGTTTTAACGGCGCTATTCCTTAGTGTGTTTACAGGGACCTCATTTTCGATGTTAAAGACCATGACGCTCAAGAAGGACCCGGCCATCGTGATCGCCGCCTTCGGAACAACCACAAAGGCGCAGGTCACTTATGATTTCTTTGATGCACAGCTTAAAAAGGAGCTTCCTGCACAATATAAAAACTATGAGGTGCGCTGGGCGTTTACTTCGGAGATAGTACGTGAAAGGGCCAACAAAAAATTCGCAAAGTCCGGCATAAAGAAGAGATACCTCAGCCTTGCACAGGTAATATCAAACCTGGAGGATGAGGGTTACAGGAAGATAGTGGTTCAGCCTTTGCATATATTTCCGGGCATAGAATACGAACATGTTTTAGAGATGTCCGAGGGATTGAGGGATGTCTTTAAGGACTTCAACCTCAGGATCTTTGTGGGTGAACCGCTCCTTCAGTACTGGTGGGACATGAGAACTGTAGTGGAGGTATTAAAAAAGGATCTGCTCACGCCGAGGGAAGGCTGTAATGTCCTTGCCGCTCACGGCACTGGCGAGACTGCGGTTGGGAGCAATTCAACCTATCTGGGCCTTGACAGGATGTTGTCCGCGGAATATGAGAATACCTTTCTTGGGAGCGTTGAAGGAATAACCTCCGGGGAGGAGGCAATGGCGAGGGCAAAGGCATGCAAGACAAAAAAGGTTAAATTTATTCCGTTAATGTATGTTGCCGGGGACCATATAATGAATGACATAATGGGTGCTGAGCCGGATGAAGACGGCGAACTTTCATGGTCACTACAGATGAAAAAAGCGGGATTCGCGACAGAGGCAACTACGATCAGGTATAAAGGCCGTGAATACTTTAAGGGACTTGGGTTTAACCCCGAGATAAACAGCATATATATTGAAGGCATTGTCAGACTCCTGAAAAAGTTTGAGATGTAATCGTGCCTGCGCTTGATTCAAAGACAACGCGTGTTATGCGCAAGATACACAGATGGGGCGGCCTGTTACTGGCCGCCTTCATCATCTTTTACTGTATCACTGGCATACTTCTTAACCACAGAAAGTTTTTTAACTACTTTATCTCCAGGAGTGAAACTGTATATGAAGTGCCTGTGTCCGATATTGAGCAGATGAAATCTTTTATCGACTACTATAAGAAACAGATAGGCAGGACGGATGACCCCACGGTAATCAGGATACGTGAAGGCGATGCAATCGAGTTCCTCTACGGCTCCCACGGCAGGACGACCTATATAATCCATCCTGAAGAAGGTGTTATGGAGAAGATCGAAAAGTCTCCGCATCAGCCGCTATACTGGCTGAACAACCTGCACAAGGCGTTTAAAACCGGTACATTCTGGGTGATACTGACAGATATAGTCTCTCTGTTTATAATAGTTGCAACCATAACGGGAATGGTGGTCCTGAGATATCGTATGCTTGACTATATAATGTTGTTTGGAGGAGTATTGATTTTTATGTTGGGGGCCTTATTGTGGCAGTAAGAGAAGTGGCGGTGAATGTACTCGAAGCAGAGGGCCTCATCAAAAAATTTGGCGACAAAACCGCTATCGACGGGATAGACCTCCGGATCAGGGAGGGTGACTTCACCGGCCTTCTCGGACCTAACGGGGCAGGGAAGACCACCACCATAAAGACCCTCACCGGTCTTGTAAAACCGACCGGTGGCAGGATTTGCTATTACGGGAAGGACTTTTTCAGTAATCCCAAAGAGGCAAAGAGATTCATCGGCGTGGTGCCGCAGCAGAGCAATGTTGACAGGGACCTGACCGCCTATGAAAATCTCTATCTCCATTCAATGCTGCATGCGATACCCAAGTCGCTAAGAAAGGGTAAAATAGAAGAATCACTTGAGTTCGCCGGTCTTCAGGAATACAGGGACAGGCAGGTCAAGACATTTTCCGGGGGTATGAAAAGGAGGCTTGTGCTTGTCAGGGCGCTTTTGCATGAGCCGAAGATACTCTTTCTTGATGAACCGACAGTCGGGCTTGATCCCCAGATAAGAAAGAATATCTGGGGATTGATCCTGAGGATAAACCAGCAGAAGGGCATGGCGATCCTCCTTACCACCCATTACATTGAAGAGGCGGAGAAACTCTGCCGGAGCGTGTATATAATCGACAAAGGGAAGATCATTGTCAAAGGCTCCCCTGATGATCTGAAGAAGGACATGGGTGGATATGTGCTGGAGGTCTTTCTGGAGGACAGGATAGAAGAGGAGTTTTTCAATTCAAAAGACGATGCACTCGTACGGCTGAAGGAATGCGGGCATGCCTGCAAGATCAGGCAGGTGACGCTTGAGGATGTGTTTATAAAACTGACGGGGAAGAGGATCAATGTTTAACGGCTTTCAGGGTGTGCTTTACAGGGAATTAAATGTCTTCAGGAAACGGGCGAAGAAGCAGATAGTGGCGTCTTCGCTCTCGCCGCTCCTGTTTCTGATCGCATTCGGCTGGGGATTCGGCGACAGGGTTGCAGTGAACGGACTTCCGTACATTACATTCCTTATCCCCGGACTCATATGCATGAGCAGTCTGAACCAGAGTTTCGCCATCGCCCAGGAACTGAATATAACAAGGTTTTATTTTCATGTGTTTGATGAATTTCTCATTGCGCCCATATCCCATGTAGAGATTGTTCTCGGTGAAGCCGCCTACGGAATATTCAAGGGGCTCCTGAGCACCTGCCTGATATTTGCTTATTCCGTAATATTCGGCGTGAAGCTGATCATAGGCCCCATGTTTTTTCTTGCAATATTGACTCACACCTTTCTGTTTGCGACACTCGGCATCACTGTAGCAATGCTTGTCAGGGACCACGGAGACCAGGCGACGGTCAACACATTCGTGATAACGCCCATGATCTTCCTGAGCGGGACTTTTTTCCCCGTTGATAAACTGCCCGAAATTTTCAAGTGGCTGGTTTATGTGCTGCCGCTCACCTATTCGACAAAGGTGATAAGGGCGACGCTCACCGGCGGGGACGTCAACACACTCTACCTGATGCTTATGCTTGGCTTTGCGGCGACATTTTTTTTCACCGCGCTGTGGGCGGTCAGGAGGGTGGAAGGATGAGACTGATACTGCTCGCCGCACTCGCCGCCGCATTTGTTGCCGCCATATCCGCCGGCGCGGTGAAGATAGACCTGTTCAATATGTCGGAGATAGAAAGGAACATATTATTTGATGTGCGGCTCCCGAGGGTCGTGCTTGCCGGGCTTGTGGGTGCGGCCCTTGCCATGAGCGGGGTGCTCTTTCAGTATGTGATGAAAAACCCGCTTGCGGATTCATTCACTACCGGGGTATCGGCCTCCTCGGCAATGGGCGCGGTGATAGCGATCATGCTGGGGCTTATGCCGTATATCCCGCTTTTTGCGCTGGCTGGTGGGTTGGCGGGCCTGTACCTGGTTTACCGGATAGCCTCGGACAGGGGGAGGATACAACCGATCACAATGCTTCTGGCCGGTATAGTGCTGAGCACCTTTGCGTCAGCCACCATCAGCTTTATGAAGTTCCTGAGCGATGATGCTGTCAGTTCCATCATCTTCTGGTTAATGGGAGGTTTCCAGGCCGCCACCGTCTCAAAGGACTTGATACTCTTTGGAGTCATCTGCCTCTCGTTCCTCGTGATCAGGGGCGATTATCTCAAGCTTGACATACTCTGCTTTGATGACACAACCGCATCATCAACGGGCGTGGACGTCCACGGGCTGAGGAAGAAGCTCTTCTTTGCGGCGGCGCTGCTCACTTCCTTCAGCGTGGGCTATGCGGGTATAATCGGGTTTGTCGGATTGATCATTCCACACATACTGAGGCTCGGCAATTTTGTGAAGGCGTCATACCTGCTGCCGGCGTCCCTTACAGGCGGCGCCGCATTCATGATCGCCACCGACCTCATAGCCAGGACCATCCTTCAGCAGGGGCAGGAACTTCCGGTGGGCGTCATAACCTCCTCAATCGGCGGGGTATTTTTTCTATATCTGCTGATCAAGCGGAGAAAGGAGCTGTTCTATTTTAATTGAGCTTAAGGATATAAGGGCCGGACTCGGGGACTTTAACCTTAAGATAGAGGGCCTGGAGATAAAAAAGGGAGATATGGTGGGTGTGCTCGGAAACAACGGAAGCGGCAAATCCACATTCCTTAACGTACTCTCAGGGCAGATGGATTTTGCCGGAGGCTACAGGATTGGAGGCAGGAACTTCAAGGAGATATCACATCCGGAAAGCGCCCGCCGGATCGGATTTCTGCCACAGGAGGCGGCGCTGAACATGCCCTTTGACTCTTTCTATGTCGTACTCACCGGCAGGTTTATCCACTCGGACGGTCAGATGTATTCAGAGCAGGACATCAGTTGCACTGAAGAGGCCATGAAGAGATTCGATGTGTATCACCTTAAAGACAGGCTCTTCAACGCACTCTCGGGCGGGGAAAAACAGAGGGTGCTCCTTGCAAGGGTGATGAACATGGACACGGAAATATTCCTGCTCGATGAGCCGTTCAGCGGCATAGATATACTGCACCAGATAAGGATCGTGGAGATGTTGAGGCAGCTCAGGATGGAAAAGATTATAATGGTGGTCATACATGACCTTTCATTTGCAGTCCAGCACTTCAGCCGGTTTCTCTTTTTCAGGGATGGTCTCCTGCTCTATGATATGGCCAGGGATGAACTTGATCCCGAAAAGCTTACTGATATTTTCGGCGTAAGGGTTGGATTTGTTGAACAGGATAAAAGGATGTTTGTTTATACGGAGGAGATATAAAATGATTCAGAAAACTGAAAACAGGATTAAAAAGACAGGAAGAGTGAAATTCGGTCACTCGCTGATTAAAATACTTTTCCAGGGATTATTGCTATGCCTGATGGCCTTGCCTGCGTCGGCTTACGAGAAGATAATCGTGCTGTACCCTGCTGTAAGCCCGATGCTTATTGAACTTGGCGTATCGGACAGGGTCGTCGGAACCACCCGTTCCGACCATGCCATCAAAGATATAGTACAGGTCGGCTCTCATTTAAGGCCGAACATTGAGCTTATGAACGCGCTTGACCCTGATCTTATAATCGCCGGCTCACGGAGGGCGTTTCCCGTGAATATGAAGGAAAGGGTGAAGGCGGACATCTTTTATTATGACCCGGCAACCCTTGATGAAATACTGGTGAAGATCAAAAAGATCGGCGCTATGCTCGGAAGAGAAGACAAAGCCGAAGCCCTGGTGGCCAGACTGAAAAGCAGGCTTTCAGAAATCACTCCCCTTCCACACCAGCCGTCCGTAATCTATGAAGTCATGGCGGAGCCCCTGAGGGTGGCAGGGAACAGGAGCATTGTAACCTCCATTGTGAGTGCGGCAGGTGGAAAAAATCTCGTGAGTATCGACAAAAAACATGCTGTTATCTCGACTGAAAAGGTGCTGAAACTTGAACCGGATTTCTACATATACCAGGTGGGGCCGATGAATAAAAACCCGGAGCCCCCCGGGGAGCGGCCTTTTTACAGGTCACTTAAATCAAAATATATAAGGATCAATGAGCTGGAGTTCGCAAGGCCGGGCATCAATGCATTTGATGCCGCTGTAAAACTGAACAGGATATTCCTGGGGGCCGGCGATGAGTAGAACGGTTTATTCCCTCGGCCTTGGCCCAGGGGACCATGAACTCATAACAGTCAAGGCGAAAAGGATACTTGAGGAGTCGGACGTTGTTGTGGTGCCCCAGTCCGATGAACAGGGCAGGAGTGTGGCAAGGGAGGTCATACTCCATTACATTGATGCATCGAAGATAAGTATGTGCTACATCCCCATGACCAACAACGAGGAGGAGCTGGTCAGGCGATATACTGAAGCTGCTGAAAAGATAAGGGAGCTGGTTGAGCAGGGCAAAAGCGTGTCCTATGTCACACAGGGTGATCCGACTATTTACAGCACGTCAAACTATCTCACGGAAAAACTGGTTGCCGTCGGCGTCCGGGTGAAACATGTGCCGGGCATAAGCTCCATAAACGCCGCTGCCTCCATGCTCGGTCTTCCACTGAGTGTCAAAAAGGGAAACTTCGGTGTCTATGAAATGCCCGCCGATCCGGAGAAAGTGGCTGATCTCATACAGAGACACCCCACAACCGTATTTATGAAGGTCAATAACAAACTGACCACACTTGTTGATACGGTAAAGAGGATAAGACCGGAAAGTGCGTTTCTCGTAAGGCGCATCGGCCTTGAGGGCGAGGCGATCTATGATATGCTGAATGGCGCGCCCCAGCCGGAATCAGCCTATCTGTCGGTGGCGGTAATCAAGAGGGGGCGAAAGTCATGAATGGTCCAGGTGTTCGCCCGCCTTATATAGCGTTTGTGTTTGATCAGGGACAGGCAACATGGGTGACACCTTTATTTATTTTTGTCATTCCCGTTATTCTTTGAGCGGGAATCCAGTTTTTCAAGAAACAAGACCAGACTCCGTGGACTCATCGCTACTGGATGCTGCAACCCGGTTCGAGTCATCAGGATCGATTCTAAACGAGATTCTCACTTCAGCATGACACACAGCCTGTTTTGTTAGTTTTTCAACAGCCTGTCAATTATATTGTTCTATCTTTTAATGTCAAAAGTTATGCAACGCAGGAATCAACGTCCCGGAGGTTCTTTTCTTGCCGTAAATTCGGTGGGCGGTCCTGATAAATTCATACTGATCCATTGCGAGCAACTCCTCTCCTCCTTAGATTATGGCGTTTATTCGTAACCATAATACCAAGAGGGTTATTGCTCAGGGTGGTCAATTTTGGGCCATCACAAGCTATGTTTGATGGTCAATTTTAGGCTAGCACAACCACTACCCGCAATAAGCGTCCTTGGTTTCTGGTATATTTAAGGAAGATTACTACAGAGAGGGCACAATCTCATCTAATGCTTTAATCAGGGGAGGAAGGTCGCTGACAACAGTGTCCCAGAGAATGTCTAAATCTACTTCAAAATAGACGTGTATAAGATGGTTTCGCATATCAATCATGTCAAGCCATGGTATTGTTTTATACGTATTTTTTGTTTCCTCTGTAACTTGCCCTGCTGCTTCGCCAATAATCTCTATTTCCTTTATAAGAGACAATACCAGCATACGATTAGTGTTCAGGTCAAGTCTTGTTTTTCCTGAAGCAAATGATAATGCTTCTCTGGCAGCATCCAGAATATGGCGTATGCAAACAAGGTCATGCTTCGGCATACTGAACCTCTGCCTCGGAGAGGACCTCGTCTCTGAAATATTTACTTAATTCCTGCGGTGTTCTTAAATCTACTTTTTTCCCCATAATCTCCGAAAGTTCTCGTTCCATATGAGCAAGCTTAAAAAACCCCGGTATATGGTTAGGATCAAATTCAACAAGTAGATCAATATCGCTGTCCGGTATGAAATTGCCATGGAGAATAGAACCAAAAAGAGATAACTTACGGATATGATTTCTTTTGCAGAACTCGGTTATTCGGTCTTTTGGTATTTCAATATGCGCTGTAGACATTTAACCCTCCAATTTATAAGTATTATACATTACAAGAGCTATAGTGTCCCTGAAATCCCGCTCAGGTGCTGTAAATAATATTAATTTCTGCAGGAAACAGGACTTGACCCTTTTGCCTTTTCGGCTTTGTTTAAAGTAGATTGTTTATTGTCCTGACTTCAATCTGCCTGTCGAGCTGAAAATCTTCCCTTCCGAAATATACTACCGTTCCCTTCCTCAGCCCTAACTGTTCGAGGCTTCTTTTAA
>JAJRYC010000101.1 GCA_024275975.1 Nitrospirota bacterium
TACCTATCAAAAAGACGGTAACAGCCGGGGTGAGCTGGTCTGGCTCATTGATTTCAATAATCCGGAAAATAATGATTTTATCGTTGCCAACCAATTCACCGTCATCGAAAACAACCCTTCAACTGCGTTCATGACAGGTGTCAACAAACGCCCGGATGTGATTCTTTTTGTCAATGGCCTGCCTCTGGTGGTCATTGAGCTGAAAAACCCGGCAGATGAAAACGCTACCGTAAGATCGGCATTTAGACAGTTCCAGACCTACAAGCAGGCAATTCCAAGCTTGTTTGCCTACAACGGCTTTATGATTATTTCCGATGGCCTGGAAGCCAAAGCCGGACCCATCTCCGCTGGACTCAGCCGTTTTATGGCCTGGAAAACAGCGGACGGCAAGGTGGAAGCTTCACCGCTTATCGGACAACTGGAAACGCTGATCAAGGGCATGCTGGAAAAGAAAACCCTACTGGATCTTATACGTCATTTCCTTGTCTTTGAAAAATCGAAAAAAGAGGACAAAGCAACAGGAGTCATTACAATTCAAACGGAGAAGAAGCTTGCATCCTATCATCAATATTATGCGGTGAATCGCGCTGTGGAATCAACCTTGCGGGCATCAGGCTATTGTGAAACAACGGTAAGGGCGAATGATTATTCGCCCCTACATATGGTTATGGAATCACCTGAAAGCTATGGTCTTACCGGGGTGAATTCTCAACCGGTGGGTGACCGAAAAGGCGGCGTGGTCTGGCATACACAGGGAAGCGGCAAATCACTCTCTATGGTCTTTTATACGGGCAAGATAGTCCTGGCGATGGATAATCCCACGGTTCTGGTCATTACCGATAGAAACGATCTGGACGATCAGTTGTTTGATACCTTCGCCGCCTCAAAACAACTGCTCAGGCAGGAGCCGGTGCAGTCAGAAGACAGAGGCCACTTAAAGGAACTGCTTAAAGTCGCATCGGGCGGGGTAGTGTTTACCACTATCCAGAAATTCCAACCAGATGAAGGCAATGTTTATGAAACCCTGTCCGAGAGAAGAAACATCATTGTCATAGCAGATGAAGCCCACCGGACACAGTATGGTTTTAAAGCCAAGACCATAGATGCTAAAGATAAAGATGGTAATGTGATCGGTAAGAAAATTGTGTATGGCTTTGCCAAGTATATGCGGGATGCATTGCCCAATGCCTCTTATCTGGGATTTACAGGAACACCTATTGAAAGCACTGATGTCAACACACCCGCCGTATTTGGCAATTACGTTGATATTTACGATATTTCACAAGCTATTGAAGACGGGGCAACAGTCAGGATTTATTATGAGAGCAGACTTGCCAAAATAAGCTTAAGTAAAGAGGGCAAGGAACTTGTTTCTGATCTGGATGATGAACTTGACCAGGATGAGCTGACAGAAACCCAGAAAGCTAAGGCAAAGTGGACACAATTGGAAGCCCTCATTGGCAGTAAAGACCGGATCAAGCAGGTGGCCCTGGATATTATCGATCATTTTGAACAGCGGCAAGAAGTTTTTGAAGGCAAGGCCATGATAGTTGCCATGTCCCGCCGGATTGCCGCCGATTTATATAAAGAGATTATAAACATCAAACCCGAATGGCACAATGACGACCTGAAAAAAGGCGTCATTAAGGTGGTGATGACATCCGCATCCTCTGACGGTCCTGAAATTTCCAAACACCATACCACCAAAGAGCAGCGCCGGGCCTTGGCCGAAAGAATGAAAGACCCGGAAAATGAACTCAAACTGGTGATTGTCAGGGATATGTGGCTGACCGGTTTTGATGTGCCTTCCATGCACACCCTTTACATAGACAAGCCCATGAAGGGTCATAATCTGATGCAGGCCATTGCGCGGGTGAACCGTGTCTATAAGGATAAGCCCGGCGGGCTTGTGGTGGATTACCTTGGTATCGCGTCAGACCTTAAAAAAGCGTTGTCATTTTATTCGGACAGCGGCGGTAAAGGTGACCCGGCCATTGCTCAGGAAAAAGCGGTGCAGATAATGCTGGAGAAACTGGAAGTTGTTTCCCAGATGTTTCATGGGTTTGCATATGAAGAATATTTTGAGGTTGACACAGGAAAGAAACTCTCTCTGATACTCGCTGCGGAAGAGCACATTCTGGGTCTGGAAAACGGGAAAAAGCGATACATCAACGAAGTAACCGCTCTGTCACAGGTTTTTTCCATTGCCATCCCCCATGAACAGGCCATGGATGTTAAAGATGAGATTTCGTTTTTTCAGGCTGTAAAATCCAGATTGGCCAAATTTGATAGCACTGGTTCAGGCAAAACTGACGAAGAAGTTGAAACAGCCATCAGACAGGTTATTGATAAGGCGTTGGTGAGTGAGCAGGTGATTGATGTTTTCGATGCCGCCGGGATCAAAAAACCGGATATTTCCATTCTTTCAGAAGATTTTCTTTTGGAAGTCAAAAACATGGAGCATAAAAACATTGCTATGGAAGTTTTGAAAAAACTGCTGAATGATGAAATAAAAACGAGAACCAAAAAGAATCTGATACAAAGCAAATCCCTCATGGAAATGCTGGAAAAATCTATCACGAAATATCATAACAAAATCATAACGGCAGCGGAGGTTATTGAAGAACTCATTCAATTAAGTAAAGAAATACAGGAGATGGATAAAGAACCTCAGGAAATGGGACTGTCTGACTTTGAATATGCTTTTTATACAGCCATTGCCAATAACGACAGCGCTCGTGAGTTAATGGAGAAGGACAAACTGAGGGAATTGGCAGTTGTATTGTATGAAAAGGTAAAGGCCAATGCTTCCATCGACTGGACAATCAAGGAAAGCGTAAAGGCGAAATTAAAGGTCATTGTAAAAAGAACATTACGGCAGTATGGTTATCCACCGGATATGCAGAAATTGGCAACTGAAACAGTTTTAAAACAAGCTGAATTACTTGCGGAAGAGCTTACACATGGACAATAGCCAACATAGGGTAATCACACCGGATTGCCCCTACGGGTACGGAAAAATCCGGCGAACACATAGGTCCCCCCTACATGCACCCTCTCCCCTGACTGGACAGGGGCTTACCTGACCTATTCACCATAAGAAACTCGGAATTCTGCATGTTATTGCTTTCCTATGCCAGCAATGGCGAGTGCCGTATTATGTGCTATAATATTTTAATCAACACAATTTGGAGGATCAAATTATGATTGCAAAAGAACAGTTACTTAAAGCAATTGAAGAGCTTCCACAAAATGCCTCTATTGAAGATGCGATGGAAAAATTATTCCTCATTTATAAAGTGGATCGCGGTATTCAGCAGGCTGATTCAGGGCATAAAATATCTCAGGATGAAGCTAAAAAAAGAATGGGGAAATGGTTAAGGTAACATGGACGGATCAGGCATTAGATGACCTGGACTCTATCTGTCTCTTTATTGCGCGTGATTCCCTGCAATATGCAAAGTTGTTTGCCATTAGAGCATTTGAAGTAACAGACCGTCTTGAACGTTTTTCAAAATCAGGCAGAGTTGTCCCTGAAATAAATCGTGAAGATATTAGAGAAATCATATTGGCTCACTACAGAATTATTTACCGTATAATTACTGAAGAGGTTGAAATCCTTACTGTCCATCATGGAGCCAGCCCCCTTGAATTCAGCAATCTATCATAAGAGTTGAGGACTTGGTTTTACTTCTAGCGGTAAAATCGTTAATTTTGCTGTTCTGTTCACCTGCTGAAAAAGATATCCGGTTCAAATACGGAATGACAACCGCACAGGCTAAAACCTGCGGCCAACTTATTGTTTAAATCTACTTTTCCCCCATGTGCAAATCAGCACTTTGCATGTTATTATTCTCAGGGAATAAAATAAATTGAAATCAACTATGCAGACGGAAAAATATGATTTAGCAATAATCGGTGCGGGGCCTGCCGGAATGATGGCCGCATTGCGTGCATCTGAATGCGGGGCGAAGGTTGTTCTTTTAGAGAAAAACCGTATGCCGGGGATAAAGCTGTTAATGACGGGCAAGGAAAGGTGCAATATAACCAACGCTGAGACCGATCTTCGAAAATTCGCGTCTAATTTCGGGAAGAACGGAAAATTCCTCATGACCGCTCTCTATCGTTTTGGAATAGAGGAGATAACGGATTTTTTCGATAAGCATGGATTGAAGACAAAAACTGAACGGGGCGGCCGGATATTTCCGGAAAGTGATAAAGCAAGAGACGTTCAGAATCTTTTTCTCGGACTCATTAAAAAAAACAATATTACTCTGCTGCCCAATTGCAGGATTAAAAAGATATCTCAAAACCGGAATATGATAGAAGAAATTATTCTTGATAATGGCTGGATTCAGGCAGAAAATTATCTCATCAGTACAGGCGGTCTTTCCTATCCCCTGACAGGGTCTACCGGTGATGGTTATATCTGGGCAAAAGAGATGGGACATACAATAATAAAACCTGAGCCGGCGCTTACGCCGATAACAGTAAAAGAGAAATGGGTGAAGGAGCTGGAAGGACTGAGTCTGAAAAACGTCCGGATTTCTATTTACCAGAATAACAAAAAACAGGACGATCGCTTCGGAGAAGCCTTGTTCACCGGTTCCGGCCTGAGCGGACCGATAATCCTGGATATGAGTAAATCAATAGGAAGATTACTTGCCAACGGACGAACGGATCTGTTTATTGATTTCAAGCCGGCCATGGACTTCAATATGCTGGATAAAAGAATCCTGCGGGATTTTGAAGAGTATAATAATAAGTCAATAAAAAATATTCTCTCCGGATTACTTCCCAAAAAAATGATTCCCGTAATTCTTGGGCTGGCTGGGATAGATCCCGGAAAGGAAGGCCACGCGATAACCAGGGATGAACGCAAGAAACTGAGATTGCTCTTGAAGGAATTCCCCTTAACAATAAAAAGGTTATCAGGGTTCAATAAGGCTATAATCACCACCGGTGGTGTAAGCTTAAAAGAGATTGATCCGAAAACCATGCGGTCAAGGATAATAAAAAATCTGTACTTTGCAGGCGAAATCCTGGACCTGGACGGGCCAACAGGGGGGTATAACCTGCAGGTCTGCTGGAGCACGGGATATCTTGCCGGAGAGAGTGCGGCGAAAAATTAAATCGTGGTCCGCGCCCGTTGTGCGTGTGCGCAAAAAAGAAAAGGGATCATGTAAAACGAGCATGAAAAACGGATTATAAGGTATAGTAGTAACAGTGAAATTCGAAGAACTGAATATCCATGAAAAAGTCCTCCAGGGAATCAAAGCCGCGGGATTTACTGAGTGTACTCCGGTCCAGGACCAGACACTGCCCGTAGCGTTGCGCGGTAAGGACATCGCGGCCCAGGCACAGACAGGAACCGGCAAGACAGCGGCTTTTCTGATCGCGGTATTCTCGCGTATGCTCACAATGCCTCCTCAGGCTCAAGGCTCATCACCCCGCGTGCTTATTATCGCACCGACGCGGGAACTTGTGGTGCAGATAGACGCCGAGGCGAAACTGCTGGGTGGTCCTGCTGGCTTCAAGATATTTCCTGTCTTCGGCGGCATCGACTATCATAAACAGCGCGAGGAGCTCTCAAAGGGCGTTGACGTGCTCATAGGCACGCCCGGCCGATTGATCGATTACCTCAAGCAGAAGGTCTATAGTCTGAGAAAGACGCAATTTCTTGTGATTGACGAGGCCGATCGCCTTTTTGACATGGGCTTTATCAGCGACCTCCGGTTTCTGCTCAGGAGAATGTCTCCATATGACAAGCGGCAGTCCATGCTCTTTTCCGCTACCCTGTCAAACCGTGTGCTTGAGCTCTGCTATGAACATATGAACATGCCGGAGAGGTTTTGTGTGACGCCCGATCAGGTGACTGTGGAACAGATAGAACAGGAGATATATCATGTCGGCATGTCCGAGAAGTTCGGCCTTCTTCTCGGAATCCTCAGGCGTGAACCAAACGGCCGCTACCTGATCTTCTGCAACACCAGGGCCGCAACTGAGCGGATTGATCGCCTCCTGAATACCAATGGGTTCGCAACCGCCGCTATCACGGGAAGCCTTGACCAGAAGAGGCGGATGAAGGTCCTTGCGCACTTCAAAGACGGCACGTTGCCGATCCTTGCAGCCACGGACGTGGCGAGCCGGGGTATTCATATTGACGGGGTGACGCATGTGATTAACTATGACCTTCCGCAGGACCCCGAGGATTATGTGCACCGGATCGGCAGGACCGCCAGGGCCGGTGCAATTGGCAGGGCGATAAGCCTTGCCTGCGAGGATTACGTCCATTCCCTGTCCGACATCGAGGAATTCATCAGGCAGAAGATACCGGTTATGCCGCTGACAGAGGAGATGATCGTCAAAAGTTATCGGAGGCGCTCGGTGCCTGTCGTAAAAAAGGGTACCGGCCTTAGAGGCGAAGATCAAAAACGCGGCAAAGCAAGGGGACAAAGGTTCTATGGCGCAGAGGGGAAGAAGACCAGTGGGCCGAGGGACCAGAAGCATGGTAGCGCTGGGAGTAAAACCATTAAGGAAAAGGGCAGATAGTCATACAGGGTCATCCGTGACAGAATGGAGATATGCCTGTAATGCCGATAAAGAATTAGATTAATAAAGTAATTTTGTCATATATAGATTGATAAAATTCTTAGAAGCCTGGAAGTTGCAAGCAGATTGACTGAAAGATACATTCAGATGTTCAAATATCGGTTCTCAGCCAATTATGAAAATATATAAACCATGCTGTCTATCCGGCAACCATGACTAAGAAACCAGCCAATTCCAAACAGCCGCTCGTCGGCCTTGCGCTCGGCAGTGGTTCCGCCCGTGGATGGGGACATATCGGGGTGCTACGCGCACTCCATGAGGCTGGTATAGAGCCTCAAATTGTATGCGGAACTTCAATCGGTTCACTTGTTGGGGCGGTCTATGTATGCAACCGGATTGATATGCTTGAGGACTGGGTGAGGGGTCTTCATATACGGGAAATAGTAAAATATCTGGACATCAAGCTGGTAGTGGGAGGCGGGTTTGTTCAGGCCGGGCGTTTGATGGATTCCCTGAGTCAGTATATTACGGATGAACGGATAGAAAACCTGCCCAAGAGTTTTGCGACACTTGCAACTGATTTGAATTCCGGGAGTGAAATCTGGTTCAGAAAGGGTTCGATCCGGAACGCTGTACGGGCATCTATTGCTTTGCCCGGTATTTTTATGCCTGTAAAATCGGGTGATAACTGGTTAGTGGATGGCGGCCTGGTTAACCCTGTCCCTGTCTCACTCTGCCGTGCACTGGGCGCACAGGTGGTCATTGCCGTGAACCTGAACGGAGACATCGTAGGTAAGCATCTCAGAAAAATTCCCGAAAGCCCCGGAGAAGACAGGGGAGAGAGCGCGGAGCGCAAGCTTCTCGAAAAGCTTTCCGTAAGTCTGAAGGAACGGGCAACCTCTCTGATAAATCATAACTCTGGAGCACCTGGACTGTTGGATGTTCTTGCCAGCTCCATTAATATTATGCAGGACCGCATAACCAGGAGCCGAATGGCGGGTGATCCTCCGGATGTGATGCTGACCCCGCGACTGGGACACATCGGACTTCTCGAGTTTGACCGTGCGGCGGAAGTGATTGATGAAGGCCGGGCAGCTGTCAGGCGTATGTTGCCGGCCATAAAAGATGCTTTAAAGGTTGTTAGTCACGGAAGTGCTTAAGGCTGCATCTAAGATATTCAAGCCTGCCCCTATCTCCTCAATACCGTTAATTTGTAACAGTTCAGGCAGAGTTTAGAGCGCCTTCTTTAACCTCCCGGCCACTGCGTCCAGGAACTCCTCTGTCAGGGCGTATTTATCGACTGGGGGGTCTGCGATAAGCATTAAATCCTTCGTCATTATGCCGCTCTCAACCGTGCTGATTACGGCATTCTCTAGTGTTTCGGCAAATTTCAGAACGTCGGGGGTGTTGTCGATGTCCCCCCTTTTTGAGAGTGCTCCCGTCCAGGCAAATATTGATGCGATAGAGTTTGTTGATGTGGGATTGCCTTTCAGATGTTCGTAGTAGTGCCTTACGACTGTTCCGTGGGCCGCCTCGAACTCATATTTGCCGTCTGGGGAGACGAGCACGGACGCCATCAGGCCGAGGCTTCCAAATCCGGTGGCCACCATATCGGACATGACATCGCCATCATAATTCATGCAGGCCCAGAGCATTCCACCTTCAGATTTCATCACCTGCGCGACTGCGTCGTCAATCAGGAAATACCTGTAATGTATTCCGTTTTCCTGAAATCTGTCTTTGACCTTTTCCGCCTCATCAGCAAATATGTCCCTGAAAAAGCCATGGTATTTTTTGGATATTGTATCCTTGGCCCCAAACCAGAGGTCCTGCTTTTCGCCAAGGGCATAGTTGATACACGCTTTTGCAAAACTTCTTACCGAATCCTCTGTGTTGTGCATGCCCATGATAACGCCCGGGCACTTAAATTCGTGTATATTAAGGACCCTTTTTTCTCCTCCCCCATCCGGAATGAAGACGAGTTCGGCCCTGCCGGGCCCATCCACGACAAGCTCGACATTCTTGTATATATCCCCATATGCGTGGCGCCCGATAATAATCGGTTTTTTCCATCTGCGAACCATGGGAGGTATGTTTTTCATGATTATCGGTTTTCTGAATACGGTCCCATCCAGGATCGAACGTATTGTCCCGTTCGGACTCTTCCACTGTTTTTTGAGTTTATATTCCTCAACCCGTGCGGCATTGGGAGTTATCGTTGCGCATTTCACGCCCACGCCGGCCTCCCTGATCGCGTAAGCCGCGTCAACCGTTATCTGATCGTCTGTTCGGTCCCTGTTAGTTATGGACAGGTCGTAATAGCGTATATCCACGTCTACGAATGGCTTTATCAGTTTCTCTTTTATGAAATGCCAGATGATCCTTGCCATTTCATCGCCGTCGATCTCGACCAAAGGGTTTTTTACCCTAATTTTTTCAGACAAAACAACCTCCAGCATTAAAATATATCCAAGAGGGTCATTTTAATCGTATTTAATGTCTGTGTCAAGCCGTGTGTACGGGAAAAGCTTTTGTCCTATGTACGTCCGCATGTGAGGAGAAGCCGGGACCGCGATGGAAAAGAGGGTTTTTTCCACTTTATCCGGTTCATTTCATCCCGGGTTTATGATAGGATACAATCATTAAAATGAGAATATTATTGATTGTTAGTTTTCTCAGGGTTAACAGACTGATAGGATTTTAAGAAAGGGGGTTCCATGACAGATGCTTGGTATGATGGTCTGCCGGACGATGCGTTCGCGGCAACAACGGAAATAGATAAAGCATACAGGAATGCGGAAGCGATAATAAGGGAGAGACTGGCGCAGGGGCTTGATTATGAAAGGGCCTGCGAAGTAATACAGGTGAAGGACGATGCATTGAGGAAGAATATTATCGAGGACATGCTTAAAGTCCTGATCTCTGAAGAACATTTTAACAGAAAGCTTTCCCTGGAGGAGATGGCCGGGAAGCTAAAAGTATCCGTCGAACGACTTAAGTCCGCAAAACTGGATATGATCGAAGATGTAAAAGATGCTTCGATTAAAGAATTTTACAAGAGTCCTGGATATCCCAGGAAGTAAGAGAATTGCATTGAGTTTACCATGCATCGAAAAGACGATAGTAAAATTCCCAGACAGTTCAATACTGAAGTCATGCAGGCTTTTAACGGATGCCGTTATACAGGGGATACTTTTCAGGGCAGGATCAATCGTTGGATTTAATGAATACGGCAGGCTCTGGCGCTGCAAGATTTCCGGTGACACCATGATAAACAGTCTCCCGTGCAAGACTGAAAGCGAGGTGGAATTCTCCCGTGAAGGAAAACTTCTGATGTGTACCCTTTCGAGCGAGACGAAAATAATGGGTATCCCCGTCAGGGCCGGTTCGATGGTGCTGTTTTATGAAAGTGGTAACCTCTTTAAGTGTGATCCCGCCTGTGATACGACATTTGAGGACCTCCCCTTAAAATCAGGCGCTGATATCTGCTTCTTTGATAACGGAAGACCATCCGCCTTTAATATTTCCAGGGATACAATTATTAATGGCCTGCCGTGTCTGGCGGGGACGCGGGTCTGGATACGCCGGAACAGGCGGATTGCGGGCTGTACGCTTTCCCGTAGGATGGATATCCAAGGGGTGAGCCTCGGCAGAGGGAGCTTTATTGTCTTTCACGAGGGTGGAATTCTTATTAACAGCGATTTTCGCAACGCGGATAGATTATAAGATAAAAGAAAGTAAGCAGCCAATCACCAAGGCAAAAACCTTTTAATTGCAATGAGTTAAGCAGATCATATCAATGCAGAGAGGTTAGAATCTTATATCGTATGA
>JAJRYC010000014.1 GCA_024275975.1 Nitrospirota bacterium
ATTGCAGGGAGAGGTGTTTTTAAAAACTGGGAAATGTGCCCGGTTCAGCTGAATTTGAAACTGTTTGTTGCAATATAGATTGAACAATGACTACTTGGATTATGGATAGAGCAATTTTGCTCTATCCGCAACAGGAACTAGCTATGTTCAGTTTAAATCATGAAGTGCGCCCAGTTTCATACATAGGTAAAGGCTTTGAACATACCTTTGGGCGATCTCTAAACATGAGGTTAGAATGGCCAAATCCAGAGAAAGTGCCGGAAGATATAAAACAAAAAATAGAAAATGATATTTTTGAAGTTGTGGAAGATGCCTTGCTAAGCGGTGTGATAAACGGTTCATCAGTGGAGCATCTATTTCCTAAATTGGATTTATCTGCGGATATTAAGTTTCGTGATCACCTTATGACGTGGAAGGGATGCGCTTCATCTGCCACTGAGGAAGAATTGAGCAGGCAAATCTACGCAATTACATATCAAGATATATTTGATTCCATTTTTTCAAAAACCGTTGAGTTGGGTATTTCTACAGAACAATTTGTAAGTATTGGAGAAGAAGGTATGAATAGGCTCATTGATATGATGCCTACCCGGAAAGTAGATATGTGGTTGAGAGACCGATGGGCCAGAAATGGAGGGTTAATACCCAAAATTTCCGACTTAAATGATTGGTGCTATGTGGGGTCTGCAATCCCATATTGTGATTTTGTAGTAACAGAAAGCCAAATGGATGATCTGTTATCCAGATCAGCAGTATATAAGTCTAAAGTTACATCAGAGCTTTCAGATTTGATTGGAAAATATGCCTAACAAATTCAGCCGACCCAATACCGCACCGCTCCTACCGTCGCTCTGCAGCGTTAGCCCTAAGAAAATGAACACGCCAAAAGGCATTAGCCACAAACGTATGGTAATAAAATAGATTATTAGCGTAATATTTTATAATGATTATTGAAACAATGAGTCCCAAAAAACAGGAAAAACAGGTTGTCTCAAGAAAACGAGTCGCCGATCATGGCGAGGTGCTGACCGGGAAGCGGGAAGTCAGTGCCATGCTTGATCTGGTGAAACAGGAAACGGAGCGAATCGAATCCCGGTTCCTTGAGCCTGCCTGTGGGACGGGCAATTTTCTGACGGAAATCCTGGAGCGGAAACTGCGCATCGTTGAATCGCGGTACAGGAATAGCCAGTTGGAATACGAGCGGAATTCCGTGCTAGCCATCTCGAGTATCTACGGCATAGACATCCTTGAAGATAATATCCTGGCATGCCGCAAACGGCTTTTTGATATCTTCGACCAGCGATATAGCCGCCTGTTCAAAAAAGCTTCAAGAGACGAATGCCTGAATACCGCCAGCTACATACTTGAACACAATATCATCCATGGTGATGCTCTTACGCTGAAGACGACAGGTGACAATCCGCAGCCAATAGTTTTTTCAGAGTGGTCCCCAGTCAACGGAAGTATGCTCAAACGAAGGGATTTCACCTTTCACGGATTGCTCGAGCATGAGAGCATGAAAGAATTGCCTCTTTTTTCTGACCTGGGGGAGGATGTTTTTATTCCTGAACCGGTAAAGGAATATCCACTAATTCATTTCCTGAGGGTCGCCGATCTTGAACAGCAATAACTACAATCCGGATGTGCTCACCTGTCTTGCGAACCTGAGCAACGATGAGGTCTTTACGCCGCCGCAACTGGCCAACCATATTCTGGACTTGTTGCCACCGGAAATCTGGAGCGATAAAAACGCCACTTTTCTTGATCCGGTTAGTAAATCAGGCGTGTTTCCGCGGGAGATCGCCAGGCGGCTGGATGCAGGGCTGGAAACTGAAATCCCGGATAAGCAGAAACGGATTAACCACATTTTCAGCAATCAGCTTTTCGGCATTGCCATCACCGAGTTGACCTCATTACTCTCTCGCAGAAGTGTCTATTGTTCCAAGACGGCCAACGGGAAATATTCCGTCTGCGAGCGTTTCGACGATCCACAGGGCAATATCCGTTTTGAACGGATCGAGCATAACTGGAAAAACGGGCGCTGTGTATTCTGCGGTGCCAGTCAGGCCAACTATGAGCGCGGCGAAGAACTTGAAACCCATGCCTATCAGTTTATCCATACAGAAAAACCAGAGGAGATATTTAATATGAAATTTGATGTGATTATAGGAAATCCTCCCTATCAGTTAAGTGATGGAGGGTTTGGAACAAGTGCAAAGCCTATCTATCATAAATTTGTTCAACAAGCTAAAAAATTGAATCCACGATTTTTGACTATGATTATTCCTGCTCGCTGGTTCTCGGGAGGGAAAGGATTAGATGAATTTAGAAACGAAATGTTGGTTGATGACAGAATCAGGGAAATCCATGATTTTCCAGATGCGACAGATGTATTCCCAGGTGTCCAAATTAAAGGCGGCGTATGCTATTTTCTTTGGAGCAGAGACAGTAAGGGTATTTGTAATGTAAGCACTTATAATCAAGGTGGTCTTATCTCCTCAGCCACTAGACCATTGTTAGAAAACAATGCAAATACTTTTATTCGTTATAATGAAGCAGTGCCGATACTAAAAAAAATACAATCACTTGGCGAACCCTTAATTAAAGATAATATAAGCGCAAGAAAACCTTTTGGATTATCAACTACATTTAAAGGGGGACAGCAACATTTTAAAGGGAGTATAACCCTTTATCAGAATGGTGGTATCGGCTATGTGAAATCAAACGAAATAAATAGTAATGACGATATCGTAATGTTATATAAGGTATTAATACCCAGAGCTGGCAGCGGTAGCGACTCATTTCCTCACTCCATATTAGGTAAACCATTTGTCGTAGAACCAAGGAGCGCATGCACAGAAACATATATTGTAGCCGGTAGTTATGACAACAAGGAAGAGTGCCGCAATTTATGTTCTTATATAAGCACCAAATTATTTCGTTTTTTAGTTTTACTTATCAAACCTACACAAGATGCTACCGCAAAAGTTTATTCCTTCGTTCCAATCCAGGATTTCAGCGAACCCTGGACAGATGAAAAACTGTACAAAAAATACGGTCTGACAGAAGATGAGATCGCCTTTATCGAGTCTCTGGTTCGCCCAATGGAATTGAACAATGCGTAAGGAACAGGCGCTTGCGGTTTTTGATAATTATAAAATCCGCAGAGTATATGATGAAAAGTCGGAAATGTGGTTATTTTCTGTTGTGGATATAATGGTGGCACTTACTCAGCAGCCGGATTATCAGACCGCCAGAAAATACTGGAACAAGTTGAAAGAGCGGCTCAAGAAAGAAGGAAGCGAGTCGGTGACAAATTGTCACCAACTAAAACTGGAAGCCGCTGACAAGAAGAAATACACGACCGATGTGGCAAGTCCTGAAACCTTATCAGGTAAAAAAGTGGTCACAGGTGAAAACTTTCTGCCGCCATCAAAACCTGAAAAGAGAATCAGGGGAGGTCCCGGTGAGCGCAAATAAGTTCTTCCCCCAGCGGCCTGAATCTAAACCGACCATCTACGCTTACGAAGACACCAATCCACAATACAAAGGGCTGCTCAAGGTCGGCTACACCACGGTGGATGTCCAGGCGCGGGTCGCACAGCAGTATCCGACTGTAAGGCCCGGCAAACCGCCTTACCGGATTGTGCTGGAAGAGTCCGCCATGCGTAGTGATGGAACAGCCTTTGCCGATCACGAAGTTCACCGCTGTTTGAGAAGCATGGACGTGAAAAACCCCGAAGGCTAGTGGTTCGCCTGTTCGGCGGATGAGGTCAAAGCAGCGGTGATCGCCGTGCGCACCGGTGAGATGAACGAGGAAAACCGCACGCTCGACTTCAAGATGCGACCTGAGCAGTTGGAGGCGGTGGAGAAAACAGCCGCCTACTTTGAGGGCATCCAAATGGAAAGTCCTGATAAACCTCCGCACTTCCTCTGGAACGCAAAAATGCGCTTCGGGAAGACTTTTGCCGCTTATCAACTCGCTAAAAAGGTGGGCTGGCGCAAGGTGCTGGTGCTGACCTTCAAACCGGCGGTTCAGACCGCCTGGAGGGATGATTTGAAAAGCCACATTGACTTCAGGGGCTGGCAGTTTATCTCCCCCGGCGGCCTGACCTATGAGGATGCGGACAAAAAGAAACCCTTCGTCTGTTTCGGGTCGTTTCAGGATTATCTGGGCAAAAACAGAAGCACCGGCGGGATCAAGACCAGGAATGAATGGGTGCATACGACCAATTGGGATTGTGTCATTTTTGATGAATATCATTTCGGTGCCTGGCGCGATAACGCAAAGGACCTTTTTGAGGCGGAAGACAGGAAAGAGATCGAGTTCGGTGAAGGTGTTGGTCTGAAGGATTTCGATGAAGAGATTATGCCGATCACGACAGACGCCTATCTGTATCTTTCCGGCACGCCGTTTAGGGCCATTGCCTCGGGCGAATTTATCGAGGAGCAGATATTCAACTGGACCTATTCGGATGAACAGCGAGCCAAGCAGGAATGGGATGGTGAGGACAACCCATACGCGCCACTCCCCCGCATGGTCCTGATGACCTATCAAATGCCGGATGCAATCCGCGAGATCGCCATGATGGGAGAGTTTGATGAGTTTGATTTGAATGTCTTCTTCTTGGCGGAGGGCACCGGCGCTGAGGCGAAATTCGAATATCAGGATGAAGTGCAGAAGTGGCTGGACTTGATTCGGGGCGCGTTCCAGGCCACCACCGTTGACAACCTGAAGCTGGGTGCTAAAAAGCCCCCTATGCCGTTTTCGGATATCCGCCTGCTGAATGTGCTGTCGCATACTTTCTGGTTCCTGCCCAGCGTTGCCTCCTGTCATGCCATGCGTAATCTGCTGGAACAAAAGCAGAACCGGTTTTATCACGATTACCGCGTGATGGTAGCTGCGGGAGGTAGTGCGGAGATCGGCGCAGCGGCCTTGCCACCCGTGCAGGATGCAATGGACGACCCGCTGAAAACCAGGACGATTACCCTGTCGTGCGGGAAGCTGACCACCGGGGTGACGGTGAGGCCGTGGTCGGGGATATTCATGCTGCGCAATTCTTCCAGCCCGGAAACCTATTTCCAGGCCGCTTTCCGTGTTCAGTCGCCCTGGACTGTCATGAATCCTGACGCCGCCGCGCCGAATCAGGAGCAGATTATCAAAGAGGAATGCTATGTCTTTGACTTCGCGCCCGACAGGGCCTTGCGGCAGATTGCCGATTACAGCTGCCGCCTGAATATCGATGAGTCAAATCCCGAGAAGAAGGTTGAGGAGTTTATCAGCTTCCTTCCCGTTCTGGCCTATGACGGCAGTTCCATGAAACAGATTGATGCGGCGGGTATTCTGGATATAGCGATGAGCGGGACGAGTGCTACTCTGCTGGCAAGGCGATGGGAAAGTGCGCTGCTGGTGAATGTGGATAACAGCACTTTGCAGCGACTGATGAGCAATGAAGCGGCTATGAAGGCCCTGATGAACATTGAGGGGTTCCGTACTTTGAATCAGGACATCGAAACTATAATCAACAAGTCGGAGGCGGTCAAAAAGGCGCGGAAGAACAAAAACGACGAAGAAATGTCCACAAAAGAGAAGAAGGAACTTACCGAGGCGGAAAAGGAATACAAGGGCAAGCGCAAGCAGATTCAGGAAAAGCTCATTAAATTCGCCACCCGTGTCCCGGTGTTCATGTATCTAACAGACTACCGGGAAAGAAGCTTAAAAGATGTAATTACAAAATTGGAACCCGGTCTTTTTAAGAAAGTTACTGGATTGACAGTGAAGGATTTCGAGCTGCTCGTTAGCCTGGGGGTTTTTAATAGCGCATTGATGAATGACGCGATCTATAAGTTCAAAAGATACGAGGATGCAAGCCTGGTGTATGTTGGTGTCAACAGGCATGAAGGCGAGGATATTGGCCTGTTCGACACAGTTTTGAGTTCGGAGGATTATACTGCGACATTTGAGAATGTTGCGGAAAAAGCATGAACTTAATTAACATAAGGCAAAAAGTGTCGGGCTCGATTTTGTGCATTTAATTGTTTCATCACTTTTTCAAATGTGCTCTTCCCCTGCTTGCTTTCAGCTGCCTGCGACCATCAGGTAGGAGCCGGAATATCTCTATCTATTCCCTACATGCAATGATTTTGCTTCCATTCATTGTGCACAAAAAAAGAAAGGCCATGGTTACCCACGGCCCCCTATCTGGTTTACTGAATAATAGTATTAATATTCCTCACTCCCCACAACCTGGTTAGCCAGCAAACTCCAGGTCTTATCTCTCTCTATACGTGACTCATCAACAAGCATATTACTCTCTTCATCGCGGATTTCAGTGGAGACCTTATTAAACACTTCGGAATCAACAGCTCCGTCAAAGAAATCTTCTCGAGTCATAAAATATTTTTCAACATTCTCCCTTGACATAAAATCACTCCTTTTTTAGATTATCGGTATATTGGGGAAAAGATTTATGGGCACCAGAAATATTCTTTTCTTTACCATTAAAGTACAATGTATTACCAATCCTCATGTATAGCACAGCATCGTCTTTTTCACTTGCAGTTGAATCAAGAACTATCTCAGCTACACAGACGCCCTTTTTGTAGTCAGCTAAAGAGCTTATTTCCATTACCCATACGAAATGTGGCAGCTCGATGTTAAGTATAAATGAATCCAGCTTATCATGTCCAGCCCTAATATTTCCTAACTTACCTCTTTTAAAGGATTTGTTTGTAGTAATGAAAAACCTTGTTACCCACGGCCTGCCAGAATATTTTTTAAGTTCATTTATGAAATGCCTGAAATACTTCATAGCCTTTTGTTTCGCCTTTTCTGCAGGTAGAAACGCCTTTTCCGGAAGCGGACAGACTGCGGTAACAATAGAATTGATTGAATACCCACCAGCAGGATAGACTTTTGCATAATTATCAGGATCGTCTTCATATCCAAGCAGTGCATACGGGAAAAAGTTGTCATCAATTGTTATAAATTGCTTGAGAAAAGAAAAGCTGTCTATGAAACCATCACTATCTTCAATATACGGCCTGTCATAGTCGATAGTATGTCCAACTAAAGCAATAACATGCCCGGCAAAACTAGCTAGAACAGGGAATCCAGACTCAATATAAGTATAAACTTTTTTTAATTCTTCCGGGTCAGCAGCAGTAAGGTGTGTATGTTTCTTAACGCTCACAATTACAGGATAAACACCAAATGATGACAGAATCTGGGAGTAATCTGCATATGTCATTCCTCTATAAGGAAAAGTACGACCTAGAGAAGTCCCTGTCATTTTTACCAGGTCAAAAGGGTGCACTTCACTGTATAATGTGTATCTCTCAGATAAATATCTGCAAATGGCCCAAAGAGCAGAGTGAGCACACACTGTAACATCGACATCTTGTGAAGTATATGGAAACCCTTGAACTTTAAATTTTGCACCATGAAGATGAACAGCAAATTCTGTAAGCAAGTAATAAGAATTTCTGCTAGCTCCACCAGTTATCGCATAAGGATTAATTACCGTTCGCCCTATGCATCGCTCGCTAACTTGCCTTATAATGCTGTAGCCAATATATTTTTCGGAATACTGCTCAGAGTAATAAAGCAGCTCATGGATGTTTTTAATTTGATCCGAAAAGAAATGCATTCGACATGTTCGGGGAGATGGCATGGAAAATTTTTTAGAATAGAATTGGCTGAACAAATTTTTATGGTCTTTACATATGTAATTTTGTTCTAAAACTATAGTGCGAACTGACTCCTTTAGGTTTCCATAAAGCAGTTTGTATCCCCATACGGATAAGTTTTTACATTCTTTTTGGACACTCTTACATACCTGCTCTTCACGACCAGCGTCAATGGAAATAAGTTTTGATTCAGAGTATATATTTTGCATAAATAATTCAAGAATGCTTGGGATACCTCAATATACCTGCAACTTAAATATTTTTCAAGATAAATAATGGGAATATTATGTGTGGTCTTGTTTTTTTTTTGCAATATTTCCCCCGTACAAAAGACTGGATTCCCGCTCAAAGGACCGTGGGAATGACCGCGATAAATCAGATGATAAATGTTGAATATTTACCCAGAGATAAGCCTGAAGAACCAAATTTATTCCAACTTCTGTTAAGATGATATGGCGGTTCCGTTATCGCGGATAATAGGCAAGAGAATATGGTTATAAATAAGGTATTAGCTAAGAGCATCCTGAATAAATCGAATATCCCCGGTGTATCCTTCTGTCTCAACCCTTACACAGGATGTCAACATGCCTGTCGTTACTGTTATGCCGATTTTATGAAGAAATATACAAACCACCTGGAACCGTGGGGAGAATTTGTAGATATAAAGATTAACGCTGAAAATATATTATCAAAAGAATTAAAAAAAGCCCCGAAAAAAAGAGTTTTAATCAGTTCTGTCACCGACCCTTATCAACCGCTGGAAAAGGAATATGGATTAACAAGAAAATGCATTCAGTTATTGCTGGACCATCAGTTCCCGGTTTCTATTCTTACGAAATCACCATTGGTTGAAAGAGATATTGATCTCCTGCGTAATTTTCAGGATTGTGAAGTCGGGATCACCATAACTACGGACAATGATTATTACAGGAAAATATTTGAACCGGGAGCGCCTTCTATTGAAGAGAGATTGAATACGCTCGAACGCCTGAAAAAAAACCGGATTAAAACATATGTATTTATCGGCCCCATACTGCCCATGGATGTGAAAGTCCTGGGTGATCGATTAAAGGGACTCGCGGACAGAGTAGTAATAGATAAATTAAATTATCCTTCAAAGGTCCGAAAGATATATCAGGATTATAAGATAGGGTATGCTTTGTCTGAGGATTATTTAAGAGAAACAACGAGAGCGCTTGAGGAAATTGCGGGCGTGCCGGCATAATCATGTAACGCTGTCGCATGCCATACGAAATACCGACAGGTAAAAAAAGGGGGGGGTATGATTTAATGGCTGATTATCGGGATACTATAAACAGGCTTTCCGCGAATATTGAGAAGGTGATTGTCGGCAAAAAAGAGACGATCGACCTGGCTGTTATTACGTTGATCTGCAGGGGGCATCTTCTGATCGAAGACGTTCCGGGACTTGGTAAAACGATGCTGGCACTTGCACTTGCCAAGTCTCTTAATCTCCGTTTCCGAAGGATTCAGTTCACCCCCGATCTTCTGCCCTCGGATGTGACGGGCGTATCGATATACAGTCAAAAGGACGGTGAATTCCACTTTAAGGCCGGACCGCTGTTTACAAATATCCTTCTTTCCGATGAGATAAACAGAGCGCCCCCGAGAACACAATCCAGTCTTTTGGAATCCATGGAAGAGCGGCAGGTTACGGTTGATGGAAAGACGTATAAGCTGCCCGGAATATTCATGGTGCTGGCAACGCAAAATCCGATAGAGCTCCAGGGCACCTACCCGCTTCCCGAGGCGCAGCTCGACCGTTTTTTCATGAAGATCGGAGTGGGCTATCCAATTCCGGAACAGGAAGTAATAATTATGGAGATGCAGAAGAAGGAGCACCCGATTAACACTATTACACCGGTAATTTCAGAAGATGATATTCTGGGAGTGCAGGATGCCGTGCCCGGGATTCATATGGATAAGTCGATTATGAAGTATATCGTCCAGATAGTGGATGCCACCCGTAACCATCCGGACCTGCTGCTCGGCGCCAGCCCCAGGGGCTCTCTTGCCCTGATGAGGGCTTCGCAGGCGATGGCGCTCCTTAGGGGTATGGATTTTGTCGAGCCGTCCATTGTCAAGCATATGTCAAAACCGGTCCTCGCGCACCGGATTATCGTCAAGCCCCAGGAGAGACTGAAAAAGATCGATGAATCTACTGTTCTCGATGGAATTTTGAGAAGCATTTCCGCGCCTGTCACAGACTGAGATGAAACGGTTTCTTGTCAAGAGAAATTTTCTCTTTTTTGTCTGTATCCTCTTCTTTCTGATCGCCTGGAACAGGGAGATCAACCTGTTATACGGCATGTTCGCCCTCATTTCAGCAACCATCATAATCTCCCATATTTATCCGAGATATTCTCTCCGGGCTGTTTCCGTCACAAGGACCTTGCCGTCTACGGCATTTGAAGGTGATACCATCTCCCTCGATGTGAATATTATTAACAGGGCCGCAACCAGCCGTCACATGATTGAAGTGCTTGATTCGGTCCCGGCGGCGGAACCCGGAATGAGAACCCCGATGACCTTTATCGCAAAGCTGCGCGGCAGGAAAGACAGGGCGTATTCTTTCAAAGTTATGTGCTACAAACGGGGTGAATATTCTATCGGCCCCCTTACCTTGACCTCTTCGTACCCCCTTGGAATAACCTCCGCGGAAAAATCATTCTCTGGTGAGATACAGCCGCTCCTTGTGTATCCGGAAATGTTTGATGTCTCGTGCTTCCCTTTTGTTTCCGGCAGCAGCTTTCCGGCAAGCGGGCAGGAAGCAATTTCCAGGGCGGGTGGAAGTGAGGATTTTTTCGGAACCCGTGAGTACAGAGAGGGCGACAGCCTGAGGCATATACACTGGCCATCTACCGCCAGACATGGGGAACTCATTGTTAAGGAATTTGAAATAAGGGCTTCTTCGGAGGATACTTTTCTGATCGACCTGCACAGAAATTCCGATATCGGGACTGAAAAAGAGAGCACCCTGGAATATGCCGTAAAAATAGCCGCGTCTCTCTCAAAGTACGCGATGCAGAGAGGACATAGCTTTCAATTCATAGGTTACGGAATGAGACCTCATATTGTGACCTATGGGAAAGGGGAGAGCCACCTGGCGTCGGTATTAGAGACGCTTGCGCGGGTCAGGCCGGACGGGAATGTTCCGTACTCCCTGGCGATAAGAGAGACTGCTGAGTTTCTGAAGGACGGCAGTACCCTCGTTTTGATTTTCAATATAACAGAACAGAACCTGGATGAATATCTCTATAGCATGGCGCTTCTCAGGGCCAGAAGGATCCGGACTGTCTGTGTTTTTCTCAATGGCCGGGGGTTTCTTGAGGGGAATGATTCATCAGGGCATGAAAATAGTCCGTTAATACAGGAATTCCTGGCAGAGGGAGCGCCTGTATACTTGATTAACAAGGGGGACGACCTTTCAGCGGTCTTTTCGATATGAACCCGATACAATATCCTCCCGTATATATCGGACTCTGGTTTCTTTTTTTGATATCCGTATCCGCCGCGACCGCAACTCGCCTGTCATTAGGAATGACCGTGCCGGTCACCTTGTTCTGGGCGGTTGTTTACGGAGCAGGGCTGTTCAGCGGCTGGTATTTCAGGGAGAAAAGATCAAATGAGCTGAAAATCGCAACTAACATCCTTGCGGTGCTGTCCATTTTTGTCTTTATCATCATTAACTTTATCCAGGGATTGGAGACCGCATTTCTGGTCTTTATCATATCCCTGCAGGCGATAAGAAATCTCACCCTCTTTAACCGCAGGGATTTCTACTTCGCCTTTATTGTTTCTCTGATGCTTATTTCTTATGCGGCCAGTGCAGGGAAAGAGACCTATTTTATCTTTTTTATTATTGCGTATGTTCTGGTAGCGGTGTTCACGCTGATGACGGATTACATCAATGACAGGCTGGCCCATACCCGGGGCGGGGATAAAGAGATACTCTTTAATAGGATGAATCTTCCTGTAAAGGGCGGCGGCATCGCCATTGCCGTAATAATACTTGCCCTGCTCATATATTTCGTGACCCCGAGGTTCCCGTCGCCTCACATCCAGACCTTTCCTGCAAGCGGATGGTGGTATGATAGGGATGAAATGTCCCAGCGGGATGCCCGGAAATCCGGCCTGAACGAACAGAACGGCGGAGGGGAGCCTGATATCCAGGGTGACGGATATTATTACGATCAGACATCGGATAAATCCGGATATGCGGGGTTCAGGGATAAATTCGACATTACGGACCGGGGTTCGTGTACTCTGGAAAATAATATAGTATTTTACCTCCAATCGAGCCAGCCCATCTACGCGCGCGGAAAGGTCTTTGATACATTCGACGGCAGGGTCTGGGGGGATTCACAGTTTGGGAACCGGATATTGGAGGGCGATAGAGGGAAGTTTGTTCTGGCGGATGATGTTAAATCGCAGGGACTCGGACAGGTCTATATTATCGAGGAGGACCTTGCCGAGTTTATTTTTACCGCCTATAAACCTGTAACCTTATGGTTTCCCGGCGATATAGTAGAGCAGGAAGGTGATCTCAGCCTGAAAGCGCCCGGTTTTTTACGAAAGGGCACAAAGTATTCCGTTCTCTCTGACGCCGGAGGCATTGGGCGCATGCCGGCATCTGACGACCCTGACGACCCTGACGACGGTCACGGGGATTACAGGTATCTTCAGCTCCCGGATTCGATCTCCGAACGGATGAAGCAGCTCACTTATTCCATCGCCGGAAGCCGGTACGGCAACTACGGAAAAGCCGCGGCGATAGAGGAATATCTAAAGACCAATTACCAGTATACGCTCAAAACAATGTTCAGGGAAAAGGGGTATGATACCATAGAAAAATTCCTCTTCACATCCGGGGAAGGGCACTGCGAATATTTCGCATCGTCGATGGTCCTTATGTTGAGAATCCTGGGCATTCCCTCCCGGCTGGTAACAGGATACACGGCAACACGCTTTAATCCGATGACAGGATACTATGAAGTTAAAAGACTTGATGCCCACGCCTGGGTCGAAGCATACATTGACGGATATGGCTGGATGGAGTTTGAACCCACACCGCAGTTCGAGATGCCCGAAGGAAAAGACAGCAAAGACAGTTACTTTGTTACTCGCGATTTTCTTCAATATATCTCCGGGCAGATGAATGACCTGATAAAAAGCAATCCCGAAAAGTGGTGGGCTGAGATTCTGCGGAAATTGCTGGACCTCTGGAATAGCATCAAAGCTTTTATTGGAAAGCTCTTGTACATATTGCGGGATACCGTTAAAAATCTGTGGTACTGGTTTAAGGGAACCGGCTGGATGATAATCAGCTTAATGTTTTTTGTTGGTGTTTCCGGTTGTTGGATCTATCACTCCGTGGCCCCGGTAATAAGGAGACAGCGGATGAGAATGATGAAGGAGACTGACCCGACGCAGTTTGTTCTGCGATGCTACCTGGAAGTGGAACGGATATTCGCTAAAAAAGGCGTGCCAAGGCCTCTGCACTATAGTCCCAAAGAATACAGGGCGGATCTGCTCAGGAGATTCAGCAATCTTTCGATGCAGATAGACCTGCTGACAGACCTCTTTGAGATCGCCAGATATAGTGCTATTCCGGTGAGCAGTCAAGAGGCGGAGGAGGCTGATAAAGCTTATGATTTCATACTCAGACATTAGTGTCCTGTCAGGCAAAAACTGTCGCATCTTACTTGTCCTTTTGTCTGCCTGCTGCGTTGCTCCTTTAGTTACATAGCCAAGCTATGCGCCTTCAGTAGCGCCTTACAGGTAGACAAAATTACTTCGTAATCTCACGTCATTGCTTGCCTGACAGGACACTAGGAGATGTTTATTTTTTAACTTATGGCGTTTTTGGGGGAGGATTTATGCCGAGATTCAACAGCAGGGAAGACTATGAAAAATGGAAGGCGAAAAGACCGCCGCGAGTGAAGAAAAAAGAAGACGGGAGGAAGTTACGGTTCCCGGTCAGGAAGAAAGTCAAACAGCGCCGCCTGGTGACCCGGAAGAGAGTCCCTTCAGGTACACTTACATGCACCCGGAATCATACAGGGAAACAATTGAGCGTAAACCTTTCCTTGAACTACTTCCTGACATCTTCTCTTATCCATTTAAGGGTAACGGGAGGTATCTGCTCATAGGGGGCACGGCAGCTTACCTGTTTATTGATCTGCTTAGCTATTTCATGATTTTTTCTTTGCTTGGATTGATATTAGCTATAATTTTCAGCGGATACCTGGCTGCTTTTATTATGAAGATCATATCAAGTTCATCGGATGGGGCGGTTGAACCACCGGACTGGCCTGACTTTACGGATTTGTGGGATGACATTTTGTGCCCGGCTGCCAAAGTGGGCGGAACGACCATCTTCTGCTTTATCCCCTTCATCATCTACCTGTTTTCCTATTATCCACTCGAGTGGTTCATGAATCCCCGGTGGCTATATGATCCTGTGACATGGCTTCTGCTCCTGTCAGGTATTCTGTATTATCCTATGGCGCTGATTGCGATGTCCCCGTCCGACTCGGTTTCATTTGTTAACCCCGTGTTTGTTCTGCCTTCGATTATAAAGGTCTTTAGAGATTATATCGCAGCCTGTCTGGTATTGCTGCTTGTCATAATGGTAAGATTTTTCTCGATGTTCTTTTTCCCCGATATTCCCCTGGTCAGCTCGGTTGTAACCAATTTTTTGTCTCTCTATTTCATTCTGGTCGAAATGCGAATCCTCGGTCTCCTCTATTTTGCCAACCAGGAACGCCTGGGCTGGTTTGGTGAGGGTTAAATGGAGTCAGTTTATAAATTGCCATTTTTAATTTTTGTCATGCCCGAAGTCTTTAATCGGGCATCCAGAACTTATTGAAAAGACTGGATTCCGGCTTAAGGACTCTTACCATGTTCCACAAATATGACTGGACACCGGGGAGGTTGTAAAAACCAATACCACCCTTGGACCCTCCTTAAAGGAGGGGGGAATTACTCCCCTCTTAGAGGGGTTGGGGGAGATTTACAAATATACTGGGGCTCCGCCCCTGTCCCCGGTTCATTCTTTTGAACGCCAAAAAGAACGGAACCAAGAAAATGCGCCCCGCGATTCTTTTTTAACGGGCTGCTTCCGGTCTGCCCGCTAAATTCAAGAAACTCGCTTCGCTCAAACAGTCTTGAATTTTTAACGCGTTCAGCCTCGGAAGCATCCCTAAAATAATCAAAGGGGAATGAGAAAGCAATACATGCTGATGATAAGTATAACCCCCTTATCCAGACCTAAATGTGGGTAAGGATAAGTTAAGGACTACCGGAATGACTGGTAGTAAGACTGAATTTATGGACAGAATCTAAATAATGAATAAAAAGGAATTGGTGGCGGTGCAGGGAATTGAACCCCGGACACTGCGGATATGAGCCGCATGCTCTAACCATCTGAGCTACACCGCCGCTTTAAGGAACCCCGGCCTTGATTTTGCCCCGTCGCCATGATGGATTTCCTCGGGCGTCGGGACCCAAAACTATCATCAACAGGGATTTCAATTATAACAGAAAGAATCCGGCTAATAAAAGAGGGCGAACCTCCGGGTCCTTATATTTATGAGAACGCCAAGTGAGATATAATTTGAAAGCAGGGCTGTGCCCCCGTAAC
Organism: Nitrospirota bacterium; assembly: GCA_024275975.1. Classification (GTDB taxonomy): domain Bacteria; phylum Nitrospirota; class Thermodesulfovibrionia; order Thermodesulfovibrionales; family UBA6898; genus JAJRYC01. Next base: position 15,356 of record JAJRYC010000014.1, read on the forward strand.
TGAAAAACGGCAGGGGGATGCCGACCACAGGCATAATTCCGAGGGTCATTCCAATGTTTACGAAGAAATATATGGAAAACATGAAGGTAATTCCTAATGCCAGTATTTTTCCGAAATCGTCTTTTGCCTTTCTCGCGGTGTCCAGCCCCCGCATGATCAGCAGGAAATACAGTGACAGGAGAAAGAGGGACCCGATAAAGCCCCATTCCTCTGCAAACACGGCAAAGATAAAATCGGTATGTTTTTCCGGGAGGAACCTGAAAGGCCCCTGTGTCCCTTTCAGGAACCCCTTGCCCGAAAATTCCCCCGAGCCTATCGCAACTTTCGATTGCTTGATATGATAGCCTATGCCTGACGGGTCAACCCCCGGTTCAACAAAGGCTATAAGCCTGCTTTTCTGATAGTCTTCCAGCCTTTCCCACATCAAATTCCCGAGAAAAGGCATAGAGACGGAGCCGATTATTACAGTGAGTATGAGGGCTTTTTTCTGCAGCCCCATGGTAAGTGATAACGTAATGAAGATGATAATGATGACCAGGCCCGTGCCGAGGTCGGGCTGTTTGACAAGAAGCATGAACGGCAGAAAGACGAAGACAAAGAATATGCGGAGTAAAGACATTATTCCGATAGATCCCTGGATAGAACTGAAATGCCTGGAGATCATTATTATAAATATAAGTTTGAAAAACTCCGAGGGCTGGAATGACATCGGCCCGATCCCGATCCATCTCTGCGCGCCCATCCCTGTTTTTCCCGAGATAAGCACAATTAGGAGGAATATCAGGCCTGCTATATACATGGGGACGGATATCCTGCTGAGCCAGATATAATCGAAGCTCACGAATACTATGAGTCCCAGCACCCCGAGTAACAGCCAGATAAACTGTTTTATATAGAATGGCGACTGCGTGCTTTCCATCGGCTGACGTGTTGCGCTGAAAATCGTCAGTATCCCGATAACCGATATGGCGATCACGGTAAAGAATATCAGCCAGTCGAAGTTCCGTATCAGAGTTCTGTCAATTCTGAACATCGGTCGATTCTTCCTGTTTTTCCTTCTGGAGCATATAAGCTTCTATGACTCTTTTTGCTATCGGCGCAGCCTTGCTGCCTCCATGGCCTCCGTGTTCGACAAACACCGATATGGCGATCTCGGCTTTTTCTCCGGGCGCGAAGGCGATAAACCACGCATGGTCCCTGTATTTCTCCGGAATGTCTTTTGAGTTTTCTGAATATTGTTGCCCAGCGCTGACTACCTGTGCTGTTCCTGTCTTGCCGCCTATGGTTGTAATGGCCGATTTTGCAGCCTGGCCGGTCCCCTTTGGCTCATCGACGACGCCCAGGAGGCTGTCCCTGATTATTTTCAGTGTCTCCGGCTTGACATCGATCTTGCCGAGAGGGACCGGAGCCGAGTCTTTAAGTATTACCGGTCTGTATATTATCCCACCGTTTGTGATTGCGCTGATCATTACAGCCATCTGTATCGGTGTGGTGGATACATATCCCTGGCCGATGGAACTGATAATTGTTTCACCCAGAAACCACGGGGCGTTTTTTGTCGCCATCTTCCACCTGGTGTTTGGTATAAGCCCTTTTCTCTCGCCGCCAAGGAGTATTCCCGTCTCCCGGCCGAGACCGAATTTGAGCGCGTACTCATAGATTTTGTCGATCCCGAGCTGTCTCCCGACCTCATAAAAATATACGTCGCACGATTCAACCAGCGCCTTGTGCAGGTTGACCGACCCATGGCCTTTCTTCTTCCAGCAGTTGTAATTCCATTTCCCATAGTTCATTCTGCCGTTGCAATATTTTTTAGTGGTGGTGTCGATGATACCTTCTTCCAGCGCCGCGATCGCCGTTATTATTTTAAATGTCGAGCCCGGAGGATATTGACTCTGCAGCGCTCTGTTTAACATCGGCATAGTCTTCTGCCTGGTAATGGCCGCCCAGTCCGCATAACTGATTCCGTTCACGAATTTATTCGGATCAAAAGAAGGAGAGCTCACGAGCCCCAGTATTTCACCGGTTTCAGGCTGCAGCGCGACCAGCGCGCCGGTCAGGCCCTCGAAGGACTTTTCCCCTTCTTTTTGCAGTTCGATATCCAGGCTTAGAGTGATGTCGTCGCCTTTTACCGGCGGTTTTTCCTGTAGTAGCCTGATCTCCCTGCCCAGCGCGTCCACTTCGAATATCTTTTGGCCGGAAATACCCCTGAGGGTCTTATCGAAATACTTTTCAACGCCCCACTGCCCGATAAATGCGTGACGTGGTAAATCCCTGTATTCAGGGTCTTCCATCTGGCTGGGTGTGAGTTTGCCGAGATATCCGATTGCGTGCGCGCCCGTCTTCCCATAGATATAGTCCCTGCTGACCGCGATTTCGATGATAAGTCCTGGAAAGTCTGTGCGCCTGGCTTCTATAACGCTGACCTCCCTGAAAGAGAGCCTTTTTTTAATTATTATGGTCGTGAACGGGCTCGGCCTTTTTATGTTGATTTTCCCGGATATTTCTTCGGCGGGGATGTCCAGTATTTTCGACAGGGCGTCTGCATTATTGCCGTCGAATTCTCCAGGGATTACGGTGGCGATGAAATAAGGGGTATTTTTTACCAGAGGTGTCCCGTTTCTGTCAAATATGATCCCCCTCGGCGCCTGCACGTTAATAACCCTGAGCCTGTTGGATTCCGATATCCTTCTGAATTCGTCGCCCTGTAATATCTGGAGCTGCCAGAGCCGCAGAAGGAGGATAATGAAACCTATAACGATTATATACCCGACAATAACGATTCTGTCCGGGCCGTTTTTTTTAATCTGCATGTTCAGGCCTTATAAATATCCCTGCCGGCGCATTCAACAGGGACTGCATTATAGCGATAAACAAAGCGTTAGAGATTGCCGTTGGCATTGTATCGAATAAACTTCTTGCAAGAAATACAATGGTGTTGTCGATAAGTGTAAAAAATGATACGGCGATTATACCCAGCAACGGGGTCCACCTGAAAAACCCTCCCGAGGTGAAAAAGGGGACCGAGAAGCCTATTATTCCCTTCGCAAGCATATTCGGCCCTAAAATTGTTGAAGACAGGATGTCTTCCAGCGCGCCGATGGCACCCCCTAACAGCAGGCTTTTTGTCTGTCCGTACCTTGTTCCGGCATAATAGACCAGCAGTGTGGTCAGGTCGAGAGGGACTCCAATAACAGAAAGCCTGCCCTGCAGGATGAAGGAAAGAAATATCAGTATCAGCCAGTATAAGAAGTGTCTCACCTGACTATTAACACTTCCTCTATTCCGGTATCGTCCTGAAAAGGGACTACTTCAATCTGGCGAAAGTAACCACCGTCTTTTTTATCGTGCACCTTTGATACATATCCTACGGGAATCCCAGGGGGGAATAATGAGTCAAGCCCCGAGGTTATTAAAGTGTCGCCGTTTTTTATCTCTTCTTCATATGGAATGTACTTGAGAATACATTTCCCCGTACCCGTGCCCGAGATTATCCCTTCCGTTCTGGTTTCCTGTTGCCTGACTGCGGCGGAAAAATTTATATCCGTCAGCAGCATTAGCCGGGAATATGAATCCGAGACATCCAGAATTTTTCCTGCAAGCCCCTTAGGGGTCATCGCAGTCATGTCTTTTTTGACGCCATCTTTCAGCCCCCTGTCGAGTATAAGGATGTTTTTTGGATGATCAATGCCTCTTGCGATGACCCTGGCCGATACAATATAGTTCTTTCTGCTTTCCCTGAGTTTCAGCAGCTCCCGCAGTCTTCTGTTTTCTATCAGGGCTTCCTGGCCCCGTTCTTTTTCCATCAACAGTTTTCTGACCTGCTGCTGCAGTAACCTGTTTTCTTCGTCACGCAACATCATTGTTTTGAAAGGTTTTGTGACTGCGTCGATAAGGTCTTCTGTTATCTCGAAAGAACTGTCAAGGATACTGTTTATGAAGTCTATATGCAGCAAACGACCTTTTTTGCTCTGGTAAGTCATCAGGATAAAGGTGATTATTACGAAGATGAAAAAAAAGTATTTTTTCCTCTGCATTGTTAATTAATTGATGGCTATTCTACGCAGTAATTCCAGCTCATCAAGCATTTTCCCTACACCTATAACAATTGCGGTCAAGGGGTTCTCCGCAACGATGACCGGCAGGCCCGTCTCCTGTTTGATCAGTAAGTCTATCCCGCGAAGAAGCGCCCCTCCGCCGGCCAGAACGATACCTCTGTCAACAATATCAGCCGCAAGCTCCGGGGGGGTGTTTTCAAGTGCCAGCCGTATTGTATCCAGTATGATGTTTATCGGTTCGGTTAAGGCCTCGCGTATCTCGTTTTCATTTATGGTTATGGTCTTTGGTATGCCGGATATCAGGTCTCTTCCCTTGATATCCATAACGCGCTTTTCAGCGTCCTCCATGATAAAGGCCGACCCGAGATTTATTTTTATCTGCTCTGTTGTCATTTCACCGACCATCAGGCTATATCTTCTTTTTATGTAAGCCATGATAGCCTCATCCATTTTATCGCCGCCGACTCTTACGGCCTTGCAGTAAACCACGCCGTCAAGGGAAATTACCGCGACATCAGTCGTTCCTCCTCCGATATCGACGATCATGTTGCCGGACGGTTCGCCTACGGGGAGACCGACACCGATCGCCGCGGCCATGGGCTCTTCTACCAGATAGACTTCCCTGGCCCCTGATGCTTCCGCCGCATCCTTGACTGCCCTCTGTTCGACCTGGGTGATACCGGATGGCACACCGATGATGACCCTTGGAGAGACAAAGCTACGCCGGTTATGGACCTTTTTTATGAAATACTTGAGCATTTCCCCGGTTGCGTCAAAGTCCGCGATAACACCTTCTTTCATCGGCCTTATTGTCATGATGTTAGCCGGTGTCTTACCCAGCATTCTCTTTGCCTCTCTGCCGACGGCAACCGTTTTTTTGTTGTCTTTTCTTATTACCACAACAGACGGTTCGTCGCATACAATGCCTTTCCCCTGACATAGACAAGGGTGTTGGCAGTGCCAAGGTCTATAGCGAGGTCATTTGAGAATAATCCTAAAATACTGCTGAAAAACATTATGCCTCCAACATCTATATTATCATTTTTCTATTACAATTGTGTCGGCCAGTTCATCTCCCAGCCGTTTACCGTCCCTGCTGCCGAGGACAAGAATAAATTCAAGGGCGAATACAAGAATCGAAAATATCCATCCTACCCAGGGGACAAACCAGAAAATATATCCGGCAGCAAGAGTGCTATTTCTTAAAATGGAATCTTTAAAGCTGCAGGGACCATCGGTTTTAGTGGAAACCACCCTTAAATTAATCAGTTTTTTGCCGATGCTTTCGCCATTTCGAAACCCGTCCCCCAGGAGAAGATACGCAAGTCCGGCGAGATGGCCTGCTTTAGGGATAATTGCAGCCACTGCGACAATCAGGATGAAATCGACGGCCTTAGCCGCAGCTCTAAGAAGGATCCCGGGACCCCTTAGTTCCTCAGACATTAAGCATACTAACAAAACGCCCCGGGATTTTTCAATGAGTCCTTTAATATTTTTTAAAAATAGCATAAAATACAAGCCGTTCGGGGAAAGCCCGCTGACAACAGGTGAGTTGTCCGTCAGGACAAAATCCCCGGCGGGAGTATTTAGTCTTTTAAGTTTCGGAGTAATTTATAAACAGACTCTTAATATAGAGGTGGTATTTGATGACTATAGTGCTTGCCACAACGAACAGGAAAAAGATTGAAGAGATAACAAGAATGTTTGCCGGCTTTAATGTCCGGTTCCTGCCGCTGGATTCTTTTCCGGACTGTCCGGAAATAATAGAAGATGGAAAGACTTTCAGGGCCAATGCAGTTAAAAAGGCGGTAAGTATTTCGAAAATCACTGGACATCCCGCGATAGCGGATGACTCCGGGCTTGAGGTCAGGGCGCTTGGTGGGGCCCCCGGCATTTTCTCCGCGAGATATGCGGGGGAAGGGGCGGATGACGAAAAAAATGTAAGAAAACTGCTTCGGGAGATGAAAGGCCTTGAAGACCGGGACAGGGAAGCGAGGTTTGTCTGCTGCATGGCGTTTGCCGGTCCTGACGGGAGTTGTAAGACCTTCACCGGCTATATTAGCGGTATGATCGGCCGACGGCGGAAGGGCTTCAATGGATTCGGCTATGACCCTGTTTTTTATCCGGCCGGTCATGACCGGACATTTGCAGAGATGTCCGATTCAGAAAAAGACAGTCTGAGCCACAGAGGAAAGGCGATGAAAAAATTGTATGCCTATTTGAGGAAAATATTATAATTTTTTAAAGGGTTAACCGGTTTTGTCATCTTTTTAAAACAGGTGTTTAACTTGAAAAGTTAGATTAATAAGGAATTTTTATCTATCTATCAAAAATATGAATTTGACTTAAAAGAGCCTAAAGCCGCATATTTATACAATTTCAATCATTATGTGTATCTGATGCTTGTTAAATAATTTTGTTTGAAATCACGCAGTTTTGAACCTTTTCAGAATTTAGAACTTTTAAAGCTAAGTTAGGAGGCAGTTATGAGACTAGTACTATTAGGTGCGCCTGGAGCCGGTAAAGGGACACAGGCCAAGAAACTTATCGAGAAATATTCTATTCCTCAGATCTCGACAGGCGACATTTTAAGGAAGGCGGTGGCTGATGGTACTCCGCTGGGTAAAGAGGCAAAGGCGGTTATGGACAAGGGGGAACTCGTTCCGGACAAGGTCGTGCTGGGCCTGGTTGAGGAAAGACTGAAGCAGGATGACTGTAAAAACGGATACATTCTCGACGGTTTTCCGAGAAATACAGCCCAGGCTGAGGCGCTTGACGCAATTCTGGTTTCGATGGGCGCTCCGCTCTCGGTGGCGTTAAGTGTCGATGTGGATAAGGATGACCTGATGAAGAGACTGACCGGCAGGAGAACGTGCAGAAACTGTCAGCAGATGTACAATATCTATTTTTCCATGCCGAAGACGGAAGGTGTCTGCGATAAATGCGGCGGCGAACTCTACCAGAGGGATGATGACAAGGAAGAGACGATAAAAAAGAGACTCGAAGTTTATGAGGCGCAGACCGCGCCGCTAATCGAATATTACAGCAAGAAGGGAATACTTAAATCTATCCAGGGTATCGGTTCAATAGATGAGATTTTCGAGAAAGTCTGCTCAGTTCTGGAAGGCAGATAGGCTTTGGTGGAATTATTGGTTTATTGAGAACATAAAGGCTCAATAAATGATAATTGACGGAAATAATAGATAAACAGGAGGAATCAGCATGGCACTAGTAAACCCACACGGGAAACAAAAAACATTGATGCCACTTTTGTTGCAGGGGGAAGCGCTCGCTGCAGAGAAGGAAAAGGCCAAGACCCTCACAGAGGTCAGGGTTACTTCGAGAGAAGCTGGTGACCTTATAATGCTCGGAATAGGCGGTTTTACTCCGCTTACGGGTTTTATGGGTTACGACGACTGGAAAGGGGTCTGTGATGAATATAAGATGACGGACGGCACTTTCTGGCCGATACCGGTAACGCTTTCCACTTCAGAGGGACAGGCCAATAGCATTGGGGCGAACCAGGAGATTGCGCTGGTGGATGAAGAGACCGGCGAAGTTATGGCGACCATGAAGGTGGAGGACAAGTACAAAATAGACAAGACCCATGAATGCAATCAGGTTTTCAAAACCGCGGACATGGAGCATCCAGGTGTCGCCAAAGTCATGGGGCAGGAAGAGGTCAACCTTTCAGGACCTGTTAAAGTGTTGAGCGAAGGGATATTCCCGAAAGAATTCGGTGGGATTTACTTGAGGCCTTCGGAGACCAGGAAGATATTCGAAGAAAAGGGCTGGAGTACGGTTGCATGCCTGCAGCTCAGAAACCCGATGCATAGATCACATGAATACCTTGCAAAGATAGCTATCGAGACCTGCGACGGTGTGCTGATCCATCAGCTTCTCGGAAAGTTAAAACCAGGTGATATACCGGCGGATGTCAGAGTCAAGGCGATTAACAAGCTTACGGAGCTGTATTTCGTAAAAGATACAAGCATTCAGGCAGGTTATCCCCTTGATATGAGGTATGCCGGCCCGCGTGAAGCTTTGCTGCATGCCCTCTTCAGGCAGAATTATGGATGCAGCCACCAGATCATAGGCCGCGATCATGCGGGTGTCGGTGAATACTATGGACCGTTCGACGCCCAGAAGATATTCAACGAGATACCGGCTGACGCTTTAGAGACCAAGCCGCTCAAGATCGACTGGACATTTTATTGCGTTAAGTGTGACGGCATGGCTTCGATGAGAACATGTCCGCACGGCAAGGAAGACAGGCTTCTCCTCAGCGGTACAAAATTGAGAAAGATGCTTTCTGAGGGAGATGACGTTCCCGATCATTTCAGCCGCCCTGAAGTTCTGGAGATTTTAAGAGCATACTATGCGGGTTTGACAGAGAAGGTTGAGATAAAGACCCATAAATATTCAGAAGGTGCATAGAAAAATAACCAGATAAAAGGTGGCGGGCCGCGAATTTTTAATCGTAATTACCGATTCCCCGTTACTGAATTATGAGAGGGGGTGAAGCTGGAAACCATATAATTTTAGAGAATATTTAAAAGTACTGTATAGTGCTTAAGTTTTAAAAAACAGATAGGAGGTTTGAAATATGCCAAGTTTTGTAGATTCCGCAAAATGTGATGGTTGCAAGGGCGGCGAAAAGACTGCCTGTATGTATATCTGTCCGAGCGATTTAATGGTTTTAAATGTTGAAAGCATGAAGGCTTACAATCAGGAGCCGGAGCAGTGCTGGGAATGTTATTCCTGTGTAAAGATTTGCCCGCAGGGCGCGATTGCGGTCAGGGCCTACTCTGATATCGTTCCTCTCGGAGGCAGCGTTCAGCCGCTTATGAGCTCTGATTCGATTATGTGGACAATTGAGTTCAGAAACGGCAACCTGCAGCGTTTCAAGTTCCCGATAAGAACAACTCCTGAAGGTTCGATCGACCCAAAAAATGAGGCGCACAAGGGCAAGGACCTTTCGGACAACAGACTGTCTGATGAACAGATTGATAACGTGGAACTCATGAGCCCGATCGAATTACTCGGAAAATAATTTACTATAATCTATTAACCAGAGGAGGAAAATAATATGGCATTACCAAACAAGCCATTGGGTGAATTAGTAGCAACTATAGATCCTGCTATCGAAGAGCTTGAAACAGATATTCTGTTTGTCGGCGGCGGAATGGCGGTATGCGGAACAGCGTATGAGATCAGAAAGTGGGCGCCAGAGGGCACCAAGATGCTGCTTTGCGACAAGGCTGCACTCGAGAGAAGCGGTGCTGTCGCCCAGGGTCTTTCCGCTATCAATACATATCTGGGCGAGAACACCCCCGACGATTATGTAAGGATGGTAAGAAACGACCTTATGGGTATCGTAAGGGAAGATCTGATCTTTGACGTTGGAAGACACGTTGACAGGTCGGTTTATCTGTTTGAGGAGTGGGGACTTCCTATCTGGAAGACCGGAGAAGACGGAAAGAGCCATGACGGTTCCAAGGGCCTCACCCCGCTTAAAGAGGGCGGCAAGCCGGTACGTTCAGGCCGCTGGCAGATCATGATCAACGGTGAGTACTACAAAAGGATCGTTGCCGAGGCTGCGAAGGCCGCATTAGGTTCGGATAATATCATCGAAAGGTGCTTTATCGTAAAGCTCGTTCTCGATGCCAATGAGCCGAACAGAATTGCCGGAGCTGTCGGATTCAGCGTCAGGGAAAACAAGATATACGTAATCAAGACCAATGCGATGATTGTTGCATGCGGCGGCGCGGTTAACGTCTTCAGGCCGAGGGCGACCGGTGAAGGTATGGGCAGATGCTGGTATCCAGTATGGAACGCCGGTTCAACTTATACAATGTGCCAGGAAGTCGGTGCTGAGATGACAATGATGGAGAACAGGTTCGTGCCTGCGAGGTTTAAGGACGGCTACGGTCCTGTCGGCGCATGGTTCCTGCTCTTTAAAGCAAAGGCGACGAACACCCTTGGTGAGAACTACATGGTGACAAACGCCGAGATGCTCAAGCAGTATCCTCCATACGGCCTTGCCAAAGTACCTGCTTCCTGCCTCAGAAACCATCTCATGCTGAAAGAGATGAGAGAAGGAAGAGGACCTATCATTATGGATACACCGACAGCTCTCTCGAATCTCGCCGCGAACATGACTCCAAAGGAAGTAAAACATCTCATAGCCGAGGCGTGGGAAGACTTTCTTGATATGTCGGTCGGCCAGGCAGGCATCTGGGCGGGCATGAACATCGAGCCTGAAAAAGTCGGGTCCGAGATTATGCCTACAGAGCCTTATCTCCTCGGTTCACACTCAGGCTGCTGCGGTATCTGGGTTAGCGGTCCTGAAGAAGACTGGGTGCCTGACGCATACAAGTGGGGCTACAAGGGCATGACAACCGTCAAGGGCCTGTTTACCGCAGGTGACGGCACAGGCGCATCCGGACACAAATTTTCCTCCGGCTCACATGCAGAGGGCAGGATGGTCGCAAAGTCAATGGTCAAATTTGTCGGCGACAACAAGGACTTCAAGCCGGCTCTCAAGGAATCCATCAAGGATCTGGCAGACCTGGTTTACAAGCCTGTCAAGACATTCATTGACAACTTTGAGCAGACCACGGCAGCTGATCTAAACCCGAATTACATCAAGCCGAACGGGTTCCAGAAGAGGCTGATAAAGATCACTGACGAATACGGCGGTGGAGTATCAACATCCTATGTTACAAGCAAGGCAATGCTTGACAGGGCTTTTGAGCTCCTCGGTATGCTCAGGGAAGACTCCGAGAAGATGGCGGCCGGCGATCTGCATGAGCTGCTGAGGGCCTGGGAGAATTACCACAGGCTCGGCACGGTCGAATCTCATCTGAGACATATCCTGTTCAGGGAGGAGTCCAGGTATCCTGGCTTCTACTACAGGTCGGACTTCGATATTGTTGATGAAGAGAACTGGAAGTGCTTTGTAAACTCCAAGTATGATCCGGAAAAGAAGGAATGGGATGTATTCAAGAAAGAATATGTCCAGTTAATACCTGACTAATCCAGGAGTTTATCAGGATTTAAATTACCCGATTGTGCCCGGGGTTTTGTACCCCCGGGCACAATCGGGGTTAAATATAAGCTGTTGATTCAGCAAGGGATTTTAACCGCTCCTTGACGGCGAACTGTTCGAGGATGAAGATAAGTATTCGCCTCCCGTCGCGGGAGTGATATACTGATGTAAAGTTTCTTGCTGAGGCAACAGAAATACCGGACAGGACAGAATGAAAGTTTCAGGATCAGAATTAGCTTTATAATCTGATGAAAACAATGGAGGACTAAAATGGCGGATGAAACAACAGGTACCCCAGTATCAGGATCAATATTGGTTGTTGGGGGAGGAATTAGTGGAATTACCACTGCGCTTGAAGCAGCAGAAGTGGGATATGAAGTCTTTATTGTAGAGAAGAATCCTTATCTGGGGGGGCGGGTAGCCCAGCTTAATAAGTACTTCCCCAAGCTATGTCCTCCGACATGTGGCCTTGAGATCAATTTCCAGAGGATTAAAAATAACAAAAACGTCAAGCATTTCACACTCACCGAGATCGAAAATATTTCGGGAGGCCCGGGAAATTATGACGTAACCCTGAAGGAAACTCCCCGCTATGTAAATGGCAACTGCACCTGCTGCGGAAAATGCGCGGAGGCATGCGACGTCGAAATACCGAATGATTTCAATTTCGGCATGGATAAAAGAAAAGCCGCCTACCTGCCGCATGAAATGGCGTTTCCCCAGAGATATGTGCTCGACGCCTCTATAATCGGAAAGGACGCCGCGAACAAATGCAGGGAAGCATGTGAGTATAATGCGATAGACCTTGATATGAAGGCCAAAACATTTAATCTCAAGGTCGCTTCTATTGTCTGGGCGACCGGATGGAATCCTTATGACGCGAAAAAGATGGACAACCTCCGCTTTGGATGGATCAAGAATGTCATAACCAACATGATGATGGAAAGACTGGCCGCGATAAATGGCCCGACAGGCGGCAAAATAGTCAGACCGTCCGACGGCAAAGCGGTCAGTAGCATAGCATTTGTACAATGCGCCGGCTCACGGGATGAAAACCATCTGCCGTATTGTTCATATGTATGCTGCCTGGCGTCACTAAAGCAGACTACATATATAAGGGAACAGTATCCCAAGGCGAAAGTGACGATATTTTATATTGATTTGAGGACGCCCGGGAGATATGAAAAATTCTACAAAAAAGTGAAGGCCGACGCAAACGTCTTCTTTGTGAAAGGGAAGGTCGCAAAGATAGAGGAAGATCCCGTAACACGTGATGTGCTCGTGACCGCCGAGAATACGCTTTCCGGTAAAAAGGTTCAGGGACGTTTTGACATGGTAGTGCTTGCGACGGGAATGGAACCTTCGACAGCCACGGTTAAGGTCCCCGGAAACGCGAAATACGACGAGAACAACTTTGTTATTTCAGGCGATATCCTGTCCACCGGCTGCGTTAAAAAACCTTCAGATGTTATGACATCCGGCCAGACGGCGACAGGCACGGCGCTTAAGGCCATTCAAACACTGGTGAGGAGGTAATTATAAAAATGGAGAAAAAGATCGGCGTATATATATGTAGCGGCTGTGAGATAGGCTCGGGCCTTGATATAGAGAAACTTTCCGGGATTGCGACAAAGGAGTACAAGGTTCCTGTATGCAAAGTCCACCGGGCCTTATGCGGGGAAGAGGGCGTGGGGGTCATCAAAAATGATATTGAAGCGGAAGGCATTAACACGATTGTCATAACCGCATGCTCACCCAGGGTTAAGTACGATGTGTTTGACTTCGGCCCTGATAAAATAGTCGAGAGGGTGAATCTCAGGGAACAGGTTGTCTGGAGTCATGACTGGACAAAACAGGTTGAGGTGAAGACAAAAGACGAGGAAGGTAACGAAGTTGTTAATGTCGAGACCAGGCCCAATGATGACACCCAGATGCTCGCGGAAGACTACATAAGAATGGGCATCGTAAAGGCCCAGAAGGGAGCGCTGCCGGAGCCCTTCATCGAGTCGATAACGAAGAATATCCTGGTGATCGGCGGAGGTATTACCGGGCTGACAGCCGCCATAGAGGCCGCGAACACTGGATATGACGTTACCATAGTCGAGAGGGAGCAGGAGCTCGGAGGATATGCGGCGAAACTGCGCATGCAGATTCCGACGTCAGCTCCGTATGACCAGCTTGAGCCGACGGTAGTCCAGAGTAAGATTCAGGAAGCGATGGATCATTCCAGGATAACCGTCAAGACCAATACGGAAATCGCAAGGATAAGCGGATCGCCCGGTATGTTCGACGTTTCATTCAAGCCTGCCGGCACAAAATCCGTATGGGACGTTCAGCCGAAAAAGAAAGAAGAAGAAGGTGAAGAGAAGCCGGAGGAAGAAGCCAAAACAGAAGAAGAACCTGTTGAGCTTCCCGCGGATCAGATTAAATGCGAGGACATCCTTGCGTCGGATCCGGATGCCGAAAGATTCGGCGCGGTTGTGGTTGCCGCTGGATGGAGACCGGCCGATCCATCGGAATTCGAACACCTCGGCTACGGAAAATTCACGAATGTTGTGACGAACGTACAGATGGAGGAAATAGCAGTCAGGGGAAAGATCACCCGCCCGTCCGATGGCAGGCAGGCCAAGTCCGTAGCTTTTATACAGAGTCCGGGCGTTGACGGCGATGACAGCGACTTCCCGTTCTGTTCATCCGTTACAAGTATGATATCTCTTAAACAGGCGAAGTATGTCAGGGAAGATGACCCGGATGCAAAGGCGTTTATATTGTACAAGCATATGCGGACGCCCGGACATTATGAGAACTTTTACAGGAACATACAGGATGATGAAGGGATATTCCTTACAAGAGGAGAAGTGACGGTCATAGAGGAGGATTCCGCCAAGAATCTGACAATTGAGGTCGATGATACGATCCTGGGCGAGAAGATCACGATAAATGTGGATATGGTTGTGCTTGCAACGGGAATGGTTCCGGCGACCAAATTTGAGCCGGTAATAAATCTCGCATACAGGCAGGGACCTGAATTCAAGGACCTTGAACTCTTTGACGGCTATTCGGACTCAAATTATATATGCTTTCCGTACGAGACCCGGAGGACCGGCATATATGCCGCCGGCTGCGTCAGGCAGACGATGACGATCGGAGAGAGTATCGAGGATGCCACAGGCGCGGCCCTCAAGGCGATACAATGTCTTGAATCCGCCAATAGAGGAATGGCTGTGCATCCGAGATCCGGGGACATATCATACCCGGAATTTTTCTTCCAGAGGTGCACACAGTGCAAGAGATGTACCGAGGAGTGTCCTTTTGGAGCTCTTGATGACGATGAAAAAGGCACGCCAAAACCGAACCCTACCCGCTGCAGAAGATGCGGGACCTGTATGGGCGCATGTCCTGAAAGGATCATATCTTTCAAAAACTATCATATCGACATGATCGGCTCGATGGTCAAGGCCGTGGAGGTTCCGGATGAAGACGAGGAGAAATACAGAATTATTGCTTTTGTCTGTGAAAACGATGCTTATCCGGCGCTGGATATGGCCGGGCTGAACCACCTCAAATATTCCGCGGACGTCCGGTTTATCAATGTAAGATGTCTCGGTTCGGTCAACACCATATGGATTGCTGACGCGATGTCACAGGGAATTGACGGGGTCCTGCTTATTGGTTGTAAATACGGCGATGATTACCAGTGCCACTTTGTGAAGGGAAGCGAACTCTGCAACAGGAGAATGGAGAACGTTGCCGAAACGCTGGGCAAACTAAGACTCGAACCTGAAAGGGTGCAGCAGGTGCAGTTTTCTATTGATGAATATAAAAATATTCCCGCAGTGATAAATAAATTCATGGAAACCATGGAGAGTGTAGGCTTTAACCCAATGAAGGGCTTTTAGGAGGTAAATAATGGCAGAGGGCAACTTAATTAAACCCGATTTAGAATTTGTAAAGAGGATCAGAAACTCTCCGGGAGGAGAGTCGCTGAAGAAGTGTTACCAGTGCGCAACCTGCTCGGTTGTCTGCAACGTGACACCCGAAGACAAACCTTTTCCGAGAAAAGAGATGTTGCACGCGCAGTGGGGGCTGAAGGAAAAGCTCTTCGCAAACCCCGACATCTGGCTCTGCAATCAGTGCAGCGATTGCACTGCGTACTGCCCGAGAGGGGCGAAACCGGGGGAAGTGCTGGGCGCTGTCAGGAAATTGAGCATAGAGCATTATGCATTCCCCAGCATTATGGGGAAGATGGTTGGAGATCCGAAGTATCTATGGTTTCTCCTCGCCGTGCCGGTCGTGATCTTTCTCGTTGTCCTCGGGTACATGGGCCACATCGGAATACCCGATGGTGAGATTATATACGCGGAGAAGTTTGTTCCGGTGCCGGCGATCGACGCAATATTCATCTCGGCCGCCCTGTTTGCCGCGTTAGGTTTCTTTGCCGGTGTCACAAGGTACTGGAGGGACCTTAAGTCGGGTGTTGAGATCAGCACCAACAAATGGCAGAAGAAGGTGAAAGGGCCTCTCCCTATCATAATTATAAATACCATTGTAGCGTTTATGACTCACAAAAGGTTCAGGAAATGTGAAGTCACCAGGGACAGGGCGGACGCGCACCTCTTCGTTTTTCTGGGTTTTGCCGGCCTGGCCATCACAACGACCTGGGCGATTGTCTATCTTTACGGGATGCACCTGGAGTCGCCGTATCCATGGAACGATCCGATGAAGATACTCGGAAGCATTAGCGCCCTTTCCCTACTGTACGGTATTGTACAGATAATAACAAACAGGAAGAAAAATGCGGAGACGGCCGGGGCCGGCGGTTATTTTGACTGGCTTTTTATAATGACAATACTGACTATAGTGGTTACGGGAATACTTTCATACGCGTTGAGGCTGGCTGATATCGCCGTGCTTGCGTATCCTGTTTATTTTATACATTTAGTTATTGTCTTCTTCCTCTTCGCATACGCGCCGTTTTCGAAGATGGCGCATATGGTATACAGAACAACGGCGCTGGTCTTTGCCAAATATTCAGGCAGGGAAGATAAGAAATACAATTAGTAATCGAAAGGAGCAATGCAAGTAAAATGGCGACAGTCAGAGACATCATAGGCGATATCCACAGAGCTGTTATATCTATTACAAAGGATAAATCAGTAGCCGATGCCATAAGCCAGTTAGTTGAGGAAGAGATTGGCGCGCTGGTCGTTGTCGACGCGGGAAAGCCGGTCGGCATGTTTACTGAAAGAGACGTTCTGAAGTGCTGGACCCGGAAGGGCGATACGCCTTTCAAGGACGTCAAGGTCTCGGATGTGATGAGCGTGAATATGATCATCGCTGAACCTGATGATGACCTGGGTTATGTAACGTCGATCATGATTAAAAACAGGATAAGACATCTCCCCGTGATCGAAAATCATAAATTAGAAGCCATGCTATCGATCAGGGATGTGGTGAAGGCGCAGGTGACGGACCTTACGGCTGAAAACCATTACCTGAAAGACTATATTTCAGATAAATATCCTGGTTAGGGTTTATCGGTGTATTAACAACAGAATAGTATCGACTGTATTAAGGAGGTGAAACTGAGAGGTCTTTTATAACGGCGTTAGGTATAGATATAGTACGGGTTTGGGAATTTAGTGTAACGATTTTATATTATCAATCAGAAGGAGATGACGTATGAGTCCAACAATAATTTTTGCTTTAATCTGTGGAGGGATAGGTGTAGCGTATGCCCTTATGACCGCTTTATGGGTAGTAAAACAGGATGCCGGGAATGAGCGCATGCAGATGATATCGAATGCTATTAAAGAAGGAGCTTCAGCATTTCTTGCCCGTGAGTATAAGGCAGTCGCCCTGGTCGCGGTGGGTTTGTTTGTCCTGTTGTTTTTCCTTGGGACATGGACCGCCATAGGCTTTCTCATTGGTGTGACAGGGTCTGCGCTCGCAGGCTATATCGGCATGATGGTTACTGTCAGGGCGAACGTCCGTACAGCGCAGGCCGCGAGCAAGGGGCTTCAGGAAGCCTTGACACTCTCGTTTAAAGGCGGTTCCGTGACAGGGATCATGGTCGTCGGCCTCGGAATTCTCGGTATTGCGGGGTATTACTATGTTGCAAAGACTTTCGCGGGTGCGGAGGTGTTCCACGCGCTTATAGGACTCGGCTTCGGCTGCTCCCTGATGAGCGTGTTCGCGCGTATTGCCGGAGGTATTTATACCAAGGCTGCCGACGTCGGCGCCGATATCGTGGGTAAGGTTGAGGCCGGAATCCCGGAGGATGACCCAAGAAACCCTGCTGTAATTGCCGATAACGTCGGTGACAACGTAGGCGACTGTGCGGGTATGGCTGCCGACCTTTATGAGACATATACCGTTACCCTGGTGGCGGCGATGCTCCTTGCGAGGACTGTATTCGGTGATGGGAGCGCATGGATCGAGTTCCCGCTTCTCCTTGGCGGTGTTTCGATAATTGCTTCGATTATCGGCACCTATTTCGTGAAACTCGGGAAGAGCGAGTATATAATGGGCGCCCTTTATAAAGGACTGGCTGTTTCAGGTGTTCTGGCGGCGGGCGCGTTTTATGTGGTTGCCAAAAAATTTATAGCAGGGCTTTCCGGGACTGACGCCGGCGTGTTTACCGCCAACAGTGTCTTTCTTATGTCACTCATAGGCCTTACGCTTACCGGCCTGATTGTTATGATTACAGAATATTTTACGGCAACCAAGTACTCGCCTGTACAACATATCGCGGCGGCAAGCCAGACAGGTCACGGCACAAATGTTATAGCAGGTCTGGCTGTAAGTATGAAGTCAACAGGCATGCCCGTTCTTGTTATTATCAGCGCTATTCTTACCGCGTATTTCCTTGGCGGTGGCTTTAGCGGTGCTGAGAATGCTGCCGGATACGGCCTCTTTGCAATTGCCCTTTCAGCCGTCTCGATGCTTTCGATGACAGGTATTGTTGTTGCAATTGACTCTTATGGACCGATAACGGATAATGCGGGCGGTATTGCCGAAATGGCGGAACTGCCTGATGAGATCCGGAATATAACAGACCCGCTTGATGCGGTCGGAAACACCACAAAGGCGGTTACAAAAGGGTACGCGATCGGTTCGGCCGCTCTTGCAGCCCTGGTGCTTTTTGCTGAGTATTCCAGGTCATTTGGAGGCGATGTTATCAGGTTTGACCTCTCCAACCCGATGGTCCTGGCAGGCCTCTTTATAGGTGGACTGCTTCCATACTATTACGGCGCCCTCCTGATGGAGGCTGTCGGAAAGGCAGCAGGCGGCGTTGTTGAAGAAGTCAGAAGGCAGTTCCGTGAGATAAAAGGGATTATGGAAGGCACTGCAAAACCTGAATACGGCAAGTGCGTTGATATAGTTACCCAGTCCGCAATCAAGCAGATGATGCTGCCGGCTCTTATCCCCGTGGTCGTCCCGATACTCGTAGGCGTGTTGTTAGGCAGGCAGGCACTTGGCGGAGTTCTTATCGGAAGTATTATTACCGGACTCTTCCAGGCGATAGCCATGACAAGTGGCGGCGGCGCATGGGATAATGCGAAGAAATATATCGAAGACGGTATCTACGGCGGCAAGGGATCTGAAGCCCACAAGGCTGCGGTTACAGGCGATACTGTCGGAGATCCTTACAAAGATACAGCAGGCCCGGCGATTAACCCTATGATCAAGGTTATTAACATTGTAGCGCTTCTGATCGTTCCGATCCTGATCAAGCTGGGTGTTTAAGACAGAATGAATTTGTTTGAGTAGTAACGGATTAAAGCCGGTTCCGGGCAGATCGGGGCCGGCTTTTTTTTGCTATGGTATACTACATACCTGCTTTTGACCGTACAGTCCGGCAGGATTCTGAAAAAAAAGAAAAAAATCAGTAATTTGAAGGGATTTAACGATGGATTTTGATCAACGGGAATTCGAGAAAAAGATGAAAGACGTAAGGGAGAAGCTCCAGGAGAGTGTCGTCGTGCCTGAACAGCTCAAACGCACGGACAGGATGAAATTCAGATGCTATCCGGGGATCGGATGTTTCACTAAATGCTGCAGCGGCATCAGGATCAACCTTACACCATATGATATTTTCAGATTAAAGAACAGTCTCGGCCTGTCGGCCCATGACTTTCTGATGAAACACACTGTCCCCGGTTCAATAGACGGCACACCGCTTCCGGTTGTTATCCTCAAGATGCAGGACGATGAGATAAAATCCTGCCCGTTTGTGACACCCGAAGGTTGCACGGTATATTCCGACCGCCCTGTGACCTGCCGCTACTATCCGCTTGGGATGGCGCTCATGAAGACGCATAACAAAGGGACCGGCGAGGATTTTTTTATCAAGATAAAGGAAGACCATTGTCTGGGACATAACGAGACCAAGGAATGGACGATTGATGAATGGAGGGCCGACCAGGAATCCGACCTGTATGATGAGATGAACAACGACTGGATGGAGGTGGTTCTCAAGGCCAAGACATTGGGCTTTGTCGAATTCGGACAGAAATCCCTGGATCTTTTTTTCATGGTCAGCTCAAATCTCGATATGTTCAGAGATTTCGTCTTTAACAGTAAATTCCTGGAATCGTACGAGATCGGGCCTGAAGTAATCGAGAAAATCAGGGAAGACGAACTCGAACTCCTGAAGTTTTCTCTTAAATGGCTGCGGTTCACCATGTTTGGAGAAGGCGACTTCATGGTCAGGGAAGATGCGAAGAATCAGGCCAGAGAGAGACTGCTCGCCGCTAAAGAGGCAAGCCTCAAAGAGAGGAGGGAGAGAGAGGAGAAGCTCCTCTCAAAGACTCCCGAAGAGGTGCTGAAGGAAGCGGACGGGGAGGAGTAATCAGCAGCCGGGTAACCCCGACCGCCGACCGCTCATTTCACCGTGCGGCTGAACCTCCTGAATATGTTTTTTTGTGAATCATGGTCCTTTGCTCTGCCGGGGACCCTGACTTCCTTCCGTTCCGTAATCATGCTCTCCACTGTCTCGGTTCCATGCCGTTTTTTATCCTGGTCCGTCCTTACAGGTCTGATCTGTTCGTATCGGTGTGTCTTTCCGGATGAATAAGGCATATCAGTGGACCTTGTTGTTCTCTTTGTAACAACCGAACGCCCCTGTAATCTTTTGCGTTTGAGGGTGCTGTTCACTTTCGCCGGAGATTTTTTATAAGGCTGAATCTTCCAGACAGGCAAGGTTTTTCCGGGCGATTTTATGTCTGCCTTTCCTCTGGACGGGTTCTTGGCGTGTCTCGCTTCCAGCGACCTCTCAGGCGCTGCAGCCTTGCGGGTATAAACGGATTGTGATTTGTCTCTCAGGGACGGTCGTCTTTTCCCGTTGTCAACATGTTGCATCTCTGCCCGACGATGTTGTTTTGCATCGTGGACGTCCCTGCCCACCGGCATAAATGACGAATTTCGAGGCCTTATTTCAGGTCGTCCGGCAGGGTGTCTTTTATCAATAAATGGATTTTTCACTCCCCTCAGTTTTGCGTGCCTTCCATTGATAAAGGCGTCGTGTTGCTGAACATTCACTGCGTTCCTCACATTGGTGTTTCTGTAAACCGTTTTTATAACTGTATTCTGAATATTAATGTTTATTATATTTACACTCCATTGGCCGTAATAACCGTATCCATAATAAATTTCCCTTGGAGCCAGCGGCACCCAGGCCACATATGTGGGCGTATAAACCCAGCCGACAAAGCCCGGACCCCAATAGACCTGGCCCCTTCCGGGAGGTACCCAGAACCATCCGATCGAGACGGAAAACGCCCACCGGCCGTAGTGATATGGCACCCAACCCCACGGCTCATACGCTACCCAGACGTAATCGCCACCCATCCACGACCACCTGCCAGACCTGTATGGAGACCATCCCGCATCCACGACGACCCCCGGCGTCCAGACATAGCCATATTCCCTGGCGTATATCCATCTGCCGTAGTTGTCGAAATCATAAGAGTAGGGCCGTAGTTCAGCAGGAAGGTATCGTTGGCTGTACCTCGACTCCTCGAATATACGGTCTCTCGCCCTGTTCCATGATTCCCAGCCGCCGGCAGGTCCGAGTGGAGATATATCAGCATAGTTACCTTCTATCAGTGAGAGAGTGTCGCCGGCGCCCAGCCTCGTTCCGTTGTATTTGGTTTCCGCGTATACCGAGCCACTGTAAACAGAGACCTCCGTGATATCATATTCCTTAACCTCGATTCCGAATTTGGACCGGTAATCCGTGCTGACTGAAGTAACGGGGGTATTTATCCATATCTCGCCGTTGCTTCCTCCCCTGAAATTGATATACGCCTTCCCTTGGCCAAGGTAGAATCGAGCGGCTTCGGCTCTTTTGGTAACAAGTAATGAATCCTCGTCCAGCCTCAGGAAAGAGCCGTCTGCGAATTGTATCTCCAGCCTGCCTGATTCAGGTACCCAAATCCTGTCGCCATTCCTGACGGGCATGTTGATCGTGACAGGTGCCCATCCGGGTGTACCGTCATTTTTTAAACGGACATCTCCCTCTACCAGGCTTATTCTCAAAGACCCGAGACTGGAGGAGTAGGAATATGCCGGGAGCAGGAATAGTAAAAAAGCAATAGATAAGGTTTTAATAAGTTTCATTATTATATCCTCCTCGAAAAATTTATTTAAACAACCGGGCAATGTCTCTCTTTACATCCCCTTCTAAGATAATTCAAACATATGTTTGTGAAGAATTTATGAACCCATGGGACTCCGCACCTTTTGAAAAGCAATAGCGCATAAAAAAAGTTCAAAGTTCTACGTTCAATGTTCAAGGTTCAAAGACGAACGGCAGAGCGCATGGCGTAAAAAAAGTTCAATGTTCTACGTTCTATGTTCAAAGACAAGGATAACAGCAAAACAACACTATGTTTCACATATTTGACTGGACACCGGGGGAGGAGGTAGGGGCATGGCGCGCCATGCCCCTACCTCGATGCCTTTTAAGACGATAACCGCGTTAACCCCGCCGAAACCAAAGGAATTGGAGATCGCAATCTTTATCTCCGACTCTGTTTTCTTCTGAATTATATTGAGGTTGCAGGCGGGATCCTGAACATTGCGGTTTATTGTCGGAGGTATCACACCCTCTCTTATGGACATAAGTGTCAAAGCTATCTCGAAGGCCCCGGATGCCGCGAGCATATGGCCTGTCATGCTCTTTGCGGCGGTCACCGGAATCCCTGGCGCACGTTCCCCGAAGGCCATTCCTATGGCCTCCGCCTCGGCAATATCCCCGAGCCGTGTTGCCGTGCCATGCGCGTTGATATGATCAACTTCCTCAGGGAGTATGTCGGCCTCCTTGATCGCCATGGTAATCGCATTTGCCTCGCCGGACGGCTCCGGTCTGGTTATATGGAACGCATCGGTAGTGTTTCCATAGCCGATTATCTCGCCGTATATATCAGCTCCCCTTGCAAGAGCGCCATCATAATCTTCAAGAACCAGAATACACGCACCCTCGGAAAGAACAAACCCATCCCTTGATCTGTCGAAAGGCCTGCTCGCGTTGCGGTCAGCTCCCTTTGAGAGCGCTCCTGTAATACCATACCCCTCGATACAGAACCTGCATACCGGCGACTCGGACCCTCCGGCAAGAACTGGCCCCTTATAACCGGACTTTATCAGTCTGTATGCTTCCCCAATGGCGTTTGCGCCTGAAGCACACGCGTTTGAGATGCCGAGGCAATATCCTTTTATCCCCAGCTTCAGCGCGACGGTGGATGAAGCCATGCTTATCGTGGTTGAAGGCATCAGGTATGGAGATAAACGGCGGCCCCGGTTTTCATTGACGGTATTCGATCCACGACGCTGCAACAGGGCCTTTTCTATCGTGCCTATGCCGCCCCTGCTGGAGCCGATGATAACTCCACCGGAAGTAAGTGGCGAACGGCGGCCGGCTGATGACATGCCATGGGAGAATAGTCCTGTATCCTCGGCCGCCATGATTGACGCGGCTACGGCATATTGAACAAAGTGATCAATCCTGTTTGCCTCATTTCGTGAAAGATACGCCTCAGCGTCAAAATCTTTTAGCTCTCCCGCAACCTTCCACGGAACGTCATCTGTGTCAAAGCTTTTTACCGGCCCTAAACCTGATCTCCCCGCCTTAATTGAATCCCAGGATTCCTGAAACGTGTTCCCGAGCGGACTGACTGCGCCGATGCCTGTTACCGTGACTCTGCCCATTGTTAACTATATTAGCATATAGGGTTTACGATTATCATACGCAATATTTAAGGTGAAAAATTGACCCTATCTGTTTTACAATAGAAGCATCGTGTGTAATCCGGTTCCATTTCCACCTTGAGGCGGATGATGAAGATGGTTCTGTTGAGGAGACGCGCTGACTTTAAGATTTTTCGCGATTTTTTTTAGATAAATTATTTACATTACCCTGTGGTAATATATTTACCCGGGTGAATTTTTCAAGGAAGAAAATTGGGCTGGAGAGATATTAAAAAAGAGGCGTGAAGAGCTGGGTCTTGATATCATCGAGATTGCGAGTCTGCTGAAAGTCAAGGCTGACTACCTGACCGCCATAGAAGATGACAAATACGGGGAGCTTCCTGTTGGGGTGTATACCAACGGATATATCAGGATGTACGCGAAGCATCTCAATATTGATCCCGAGCCGGTAATAAAGCATTACGCGGCCTATCTTTCACAATCCCCCCATCAACAGTGCAATCATGTTCCTGTTATCCCGATAGCTTTTTCCAGAAAGAGACGCCCGGTATTTTTTTATCTTGCCATTCTTCTTGTGGCTTTGGCCGCGTTATCCTTATTTTTTTATATGAGCGGAGAGCGGAACATTAAAGAGCTGTATGACATGATTATACATAAAGCCCCCGTTGGAGAATCCATCAATACCGAAAATATCTCAGGGACTGGGCGGCAGGTTTCCACGGAGAAAAAAAAACATATCCTTAGCATCAAGGCAACCGAGGTGGGATGGGTTTATCTTCAGTTCGACACTGGGAAGTCAGAAGAAGTATTTCTGGTCCCCGGACAGTCAAAAACATGGAATTTTTCAGAAAACGTCCTGTTAAAAATAGGGAATGCCGGCGGGGTCAGCTTGAACCTTGATGGGGAAAATCTCGGCGTGCCGGGTAAATCCGGAGAGGTTGTTACTTTAACCCTTCCTGCTGGGAGTAATGAATAGCTTTCCGGATAGTTGATCATTTTTTATAAACAGGCTGCCGGATTGTCTATCTCCAGTTCTTATTAATGAATTTTACGCGATATAAAGATTAAACCGAGGATGTTTTCAGATGAAAAAATATGGTGGGGTTTTCATGGTTTTAGTCTTTATCCTTGTAGGGGGACTTTTCGGCTGTGAAAGATCGAACAACGGGAAGACGGACGCGGGGATTATCAGCATAGGGTTTAACATCCCGCTTACAGGTGACATATCCAAGGTTGGAGAAGGCTCCAAGTATGCGGCAGAGATGATGAAAGAAGAGATCAACTCGGCCGGGGGGCTGACTGTCGGGAATAAAGATTACATGCTGGAATTCATCTACGAGGATAATGAGTCAAAAGCCGAGTCAGCCACTGCTGTTGCTCTGAAACTTATCGCCCAGGACAAGGTGCTGGCGATTATCGGACCCCAGTCAAGCAAGCAGGCCATTCCCGCCGGTGAGATCTGTGATAGCAGCGCCACAGTAATGATTTCTCCATGGTCAACCAATCCGCAGACGACCATGGGTCGTCCATATGTCTTCCGCGGCTGCTTCCTCGACCCGTTCCAGGGCCCGGTGGCCGCCAATTTCGTTACCAGGGAATTCGGAGCAAAAAAGGCTGCCGTGCTTTACGATATAGCAAGCGATTATCCGAAAGGCCTTGCGGAATATTTCAAGGACGCGTTCGAGAAATTACACGGGGCAGGGTCTGTTGTCAGCTTTGAGACATTCACAACAAAGGACCGTGACTTCAGCGCGCAGCTCACAAATATTATAAAATCCAGTGCGGATGTACTCTTTGTTTCCCAGTATTATGACGAGGTTCCGCTGATAGTAAAGCAGGCGGATGAGTTGGCTGAAAACCTTGATGTGCAGAAAGCCTACCTGGGCTGAGGAGAGGGAAGGAAACCAGGGTGCCATCGCTTACTCTGCTAAATGCTTAGATTTCTCCTCTTTTAAGAAGACATGATCCAGTTGCTATTATAAGGTAGGATAAAAAAGACACAAAAAGATAATTAATGTGCTATTATTGACAGTATATTGCAAAATAGACATACTAATTGCCTAAGGAGGTGGGTTTGATATGCTGATCGAATTTAGCGTTACAAATTATCTTTCTATCCGAGAGCAGGCGACATTGAGTCTGGTCAAAGCAAAATCTCAGGAACTAAAAAGCACAAATACCTTTGCTCCTGAAGCCCCTGCAACACCTGAGCTACTGCGAAGCAGTGCACTCTATGGTGCCAATGCAGCAGGTAAGTCCAACTTCATTAAAGCATTACTGTTTATGAAGGGGTTTGTAATGCGTTCTGCCAAAGAAAGTCAGGCAGGCGAAAAGCTGGACATTACGCCATTTTTACTGGATGACACAAGCCGCAATAAGCCCAGCGAATTTGAGGTGACCTTTGTTAGCCAAGGGGTTCGCTATCAGTATGGATTTGCGGTAACGCAGGAGCGAATTATTGAAGAGTGGCTGCTGGCTTATCCCAAGGGTCGTCCACAAAGATGGATTGAGCGAGCCTATGATGAAAAATCGCAGGCTTATGTATGGGGAAAAATGGAGAAGCTTTCAGGGCAAAAGCAACTATGGCAAGCTGCAACACGCTCTAATGCATTGTTTCTTTCTACCGCTGTTCAACTAAACAATCAACAGCTTAAACCTGTATTTGAATGGTTTTCATCAACACTGCGTGTTGCTCACATCGGTGGTTGGGGTCCAAGTTTCTCTATTAAATTATGTGAAAATGTAGAAATAAGAGATAAAATTATTAGTTTTCTAAAAGCCGCTGATGTCGATATTGATGATATTCAACTCGAAAAAGAAAAGTTTAATAAGGAAAACCTGCCGGATGATATGCCGGATGATATCAAAAAGCTAGTCGAGGAAAAATACAGGGATCAGTCTATTGTAAATGTTAAAACAGGCCACTCCCTGACGAGCGGGAAAAAGGTTCTGTTTGATATTGCTGATGAATCTGACGGCACGCGGAAAATTTTTGAACTCGCCGGACCGTGGCTGGATTCACTGGATAATGGTTATGTGCTTGTTATTGATGAGCTGCACGACAATTTACACCCATTAATGGTGAAGTTTCTTGTTAACCTCTTTCATTGTAGGGAAACCAACCCAAAAAACGCACAACTTATCTTTACAACGCACGATACATCTATCCTTAACCAGGAAGTGTTTCGTCGAGATCAAATCTGGTTCTGCGAAAAAGACAAGGAACAATCATCAAAACTCTACCCCCTGACAGACTTTAGCCCACGTAAAGGTGTGGAAAATCTGGAGCGAGGTTATCTGACGGGTCGCTATGGCGCATTGCCTTACTTGAAAAATGTAAAAATGGCAATGGGGTGTTGAGTGGGCAGCGATAACCTTTTTCACGAACGCAAAGCAAGAAGGGAACGCGACCTGGCACGCAAACGAGCCCGACGCGCCAGTTATGACCGAGTGCTTATTGTCTGTGAAGGCGCCAAAACAGAGCCGAACTACTTGCGTAAACTGATTGATTTTCTTGAGTTGAACACAGCGAATGTCGAAGTGGATGGTGATATTGGTTCCAGCCCTATCAGTGTAGTTGAACATTCAAAGGAACGATACAACGAGGAAAAGCGTACGGGGGAGGCATTCGATCGAGTATTCTGCGTTTTTGATAAAGATTCACATGAAAGTTATACGCGTGCACTTGATGAAGTTAAACAAGCAAAGCCTAAAAATATATTTACGGCCATCACATCTGTACCCTGCTTTGAATATTGGCTGCTTCTGCATTATTAATTTACAACTAGGCCATTTGTAGTTACTGGAAGAAAAAGCGCTTGTGAAAATTTAATTGATTATTTAAAGAAATATTTTCCTGCCTACTCTAAAGGCAATGCCAATGCATACAATGAAATAAAACCTCTAACAACTCAGGCGATTGATAGAAGCAAGCAGGCACTTAAACAAGCGCAAGAAAATGAAAGAGATAACCCCGCTACACTGATGCATGAATTAGTGGAATATTTACATCAGCTGAAAGATTAGGTGAGAAAGATTCATGAATCTTTGAGGGCCAAATCTTCATTTATGACAAGCGAGAAGATTGTCAGGCAACTTTGGGGACGAACTTTGGGGACGTTCTTGTCTAATTTAACATATGCCTGCAAGGGACAGATAATCGAGTGATAGAAAGGAGGTGGATTTAGAAGCCGCTTAAATACCTTAACCGGAAGGCTGGTGTAAACGCTTTTACTGTTCAGCGCAGTTATGCAACGTAGGAATCAACGACCCGTAAGTGCCAATGAAAAAATTGAAAAATGACATTAAAAATGATGAACTCGAGAGTGAAGGCGAGCGCTTGCTGGAAGAATGGGGTGCGGAAGATCAACCTATCGGAGAAGTCTCTCAGATATATGATGGAGACCCTTCGGATCCTCAATCCACTCATGGTTGCTGTAATAATTTGGAAGTAGCTGATGGAGGGAAGGTCAGGAAGTTATGTACGCGTTGCCAGCTTCGTATTGAAGCTGCACGTATCGACCGCGCATATAGAAAACTCGTAGCTGCTATATAGGTGCGCATAAATAAATCGACAATAATCGTGCAGAACCCAGCAAATACTGGCTGAATGAAGAACAGAATTTCGTGTCTTTTGCAAAAAGGTATCCGAACAAGCTTGCAGTTCACCTTTTTTTTGTGTAAAAT
>JAJRYC010000015.1 GCA_024275975.1 Nitrospirota bacterium
ATAATATTTAGTAAACTCCTTGCAGTTTTTGCCTGATTAGGTTGATTCCCTTTTTGAAGAGATTTTTCAACTTGGTCAATGTCTTTCTCAGTGAAATATAGGTTACATCCGTCAGCCATAATATTCTATTTATATATTGTGGGAGTTGGGATAATTGCACTCTTTGGCAAGCTTTGGTTTGAGTATTGGTTCGTGGGGCTTGGCAATGTGTGCAATGTGGGGTGGCACTTAAAAAACAAAAAATGCGGGTCGGCAAAAAATAGAACTTTATCGGAAAGATTAGTGTGTTTTGCAATCATTCTGTTTGGTTTCATATCTCTGTCAGAATATGATGTTCTGTCATGTTTCATTCTGTCGCTGTCTTTTTTAAGCTTGTTGGTAACGTTTGTGTAAACCCTATTATGTTTATCCCCCCCCCCATTGGCGGGCTAAACGCAATTGTGTATATTTTTCTTATCATTTCTTCCAGTTTTATTCTTTGCTGTATAACCAGTTATTAGACAGTTTATTAGTCCGTTATTAGTCAGTCACGTAAAGTATAGCAAAAAGGCTTTATTCGGTCAATGTCCTGAAGGAATTATTGACATATATGTTGAATATCATTATACTTTGTTAGTTGACTAATATGCATTTTTGGATATTAGTCATACACTTGTAATTCAATGCAGCCGATACCAAGCGATATTTTGACGCAATTCGAGGCCGTTCTGAAAAGAAGGTCAGTGCCTCTTTCCAGCCATGTGGATTACAGAAAGTGGCTGCGGTATTATCTAGACTTCCGCAGTAAATACCCGCTTCCTGATTCCCGACCGGAACAAGTGCGTTTGTTCATTCAAGAATTGCGGGAAAAGAAACAAACGCCTGTACAGCAGAAACAGGCTGCTCATGCGTTGTCTCTTTATTTTGAGAGTCTGCAAAAAATAGATAATAAAATCCCTCCTGCTCAAATCAATACTGAAAAGATAGTAATGGCAACAACCCCTTCCACTCCTCGAAGCGAGTCTACGGTCGATACTGCTAAACTTCGAGTCGCTTCGCCCCTTATTAAGGGGAAATCTTCCAAACTGTCCAGTAGTCGTTTTAACAAATGGCGGTGCCTGGAGAAATCAGAATCACCTGACTGGGACAAGATAATAGATAATCTTGCCGCAGAGATCAAAATGCGGCACTATTCACGAAAAACGCTCAAGGCTTATGCGGACTGGACCCGTAAGTTCCAGGGCTTCCTGCATAATAAGCTTCCCGATGAATTGTCGGACACTGATGTGAAGGCGTATCTTACGTATCTTGCAGTAAAATGCAAGGTTGCCGCATCAACGCAGAACCAGGCGTTCAACGCTATATTGTTTTTATACCGGCACATTCTCAAAAAAGACTTCGGCGACCACAAAGACATTCCCCGCGCAAAGAAATCAAAATATATCCCTGTCGTTCTTTCAAGGCGTGAAATCGACGCTGTCCTGAAACATCTTTCACATCCCTATGATCTGGCGGTCCAACTCCTGTATGGCTGCGGGCTTCGTCTCTTTGAATGTGTGAATTTACGGGTGAAGAATTTCAATTTCGACGCCGGTATCCTTACGTTACATGGAAAAGGCAATAAAGACCGTACAGTGCCGATTCCCCAGAAGATCGTGCCGGAGTTAACATCACAGTTTGAGCTAATAAAAAAACTTCATGATGAGGATCTTGCGGCTGGGTATGCGGGTGTCTTTCTCGAGGACCAAATTGAAAAGAAATATCCGAAAGCCACAAAGGATTTTATATGGCAATGGTTTTTTCCACAGCAGTCGTTGACTTTCGTGGAGGGTACAAGGGAACTGCGACGCTATCATCTGCATGAAACACACATCCAGTTGGCGCTTTACGAAGCGGTCCGCCGCGCCAAACTCACCAAGCGAGTCACGTCCCATACCTTCAGGCATAGTTTCGCCACGCACCTTTTGCAGGCAAATTACGACATCCGCACCATCCAGACTCTGCTCGGCCACAGCAACATTAGGACGACTATGATTTATACTCATTGCGTGCCGAGCAGGACTTTAAAGGAAGTAAAAAGCCCGCTGGATTTTTAGAGCTGAATTGGTTTAATAGATCAGGACGATTTTTTGTCCGAAACCGATAGCAAACCGATACAGTCCCCAAAATCAGTATTTGAAACTCTTTTAGAGAATAATATATAATTGTTGCTCGAGGAGACCAGGATGCTTATTGGATTAATTTCAGATACTCATGACAATATGTTACCTTTGGAAAAAGCTGTTCAGCTTTTTAACAAAAAAAAGGTAGAGCATGTAATACATGCCGGAGATTTCACCTCTCCGTTTACGTTCAGTGTTTTAAATACTCTTTCATGCGGTTTTACCGGTATATACGGTAACAATGACGGCGACAAACTACTCCTGCAAAAAATGTCGAAAGAAAGGGTATTTAATCAGCCGCATCAGTTCGAACTGTTCGGGAAAAAAATTATTGTGATACATGAACATCACATCGTAGATTCTCTGGCCGACAGCGGTCATTACGATCTCCTGGTATACGGTCATACGCATACTCCGGATATAAGGAAAACCGGGCATACCCTGATAGTAAACCCCGGCGAGGCAGGCAACTGGCTTCATGGAAGCTCTACCGTTGCAATTGTTGATCTTTCGAAGATGTCCGCCGAGATTATTTATGTCTAACTACCCCGGCAAAAACATTCCGTCACAACGGAATCCGCTCCAGGGCCCTCAATAAATCATAACCGCTTAATTTAATGGCCTTTTATGCCTGGTCTGGCTGACCGCATCTCTGATCAGTGGAGGCCCTGCTTGACATTTCATGCCGATTGCGTTTAAATTCTATAGGGATGTCTTCATTACAACTAAATACTTCGGACCGTTAATTTGAGGTCGGAAGGGTTCTTCAGGGATAAATTCCTCTATATGTTATGCCTTGACTTTGTGTCAGTCCCGCCACAACAATTGAGAATAAAGGAAGACCCTGAAGGAACTGATGACATTTGCATGCTCAGCAAGAAACGAAGTTCTGGTAACCCTCTCCTGAGTTTGCCGAAAAAGCACGCGGCACGATTCAAAAGCAGCTACCAAAAGACTACGTCTGGCCGGGAACTCCTGCATGGTTATTGTGGGCTGATAAATAACCGCAGGGTGAAATATAAGACAGTAGCAGGCAGACAACCTTTGACGGGAGGTCTGTAGCAAAGTATCCGGCACGGCAAGAGAAAAGCAGTTAGAGAGAAGTTTGATTCCCTGCCCTTCTGAGTTGCCTGTAATTTAAAACCGATTATAAATAATTATCAATTGAGAGGTTGAATATGAAACGTGAAGATTTAAGAAACATAGCGATTATAGCCCATGTTGACCATGGCAAGACAACGATCCTGGACGGCATGCTTAAACAGTCGGGCATATTCCGTTCGAATGAAGTAGTCCAGGAAAGGATAATGGATAATATCGATCTCGAGCGGGAACGCGGCATCACCATAATGGCAAAGAACACCGCTGTCGACTATATGGGCGTCAAGATCAACATCGTCGACACACCCGGCCATGCCGACTTTGGAGGAGAGGTCGAAAGGACTTTAAAAATGGCTGACGGGGTGCTTCTGCTTGTTGACGCATCCGAAGGCCCCCTGCCCCAGACAAGGTTCGTTCTTAAAAAGGCGCTTGAACTTAATCTCCCCCCTATCCTCGTTATAAACAAGATAGACAGGCCTGACGCGAGAATCCAGGAGGTGCTGAATGAAGTCTACGACCTCTTTATCGATCTGGATGCAACGGAAGAGCAACTCGAATTTCCGATTGTATACACCAACGCTAAGGCAGGCATAGCAAAACTCAATATAGATGACGAATCAACAAGCCTTAAATGCCTTCTTGATCTGATCATAGAGACTATACCGCCTCCTGAAGGCGGCAGGGACGAGATCCTTCAATTGCTGGTCACGAATATTAACTATAATGAATACATAGGAAGGTTAGCAATTGGCAGAATATTTTCGGGGACTTTAAAAGTCGGTGACTGGGTATCAGTGATAGACAGGAAAGGAGATGCGGTAAAGACAAAGGTGACGTCTATCTACGGTTTCAAGGGACTCGAACGGGCTGAGCAGAACGAGGCGTCGGTCGGTGATATTGTAGCGCTGGCAGGGATCGATGGGATAAATATCGGCGATACAATAACAGATACCGAAAACCCGAAGCCGTTGCCCAGGATCAAGGTTGATGAACCGACCATCTCGATGGTCTTTTCGGTAAATACTTCCCCCCTTGCCGGAAAGGACGGTAAATACGTCACCTCAAGGAACCTGAGGGAACGACTCGAAAAAGAGCTTTTATATAATGTATCCATAAAGGTTGATTTTGACAACACTGATTCGTTCAGGGTCATGGGAAGGGGTGAACTTCAGCTGGCCATTCTCATCGAGATGATGAGGAGAGAAGGTTATGAACTCTCGGTCTCGATGCCGGAGACGATTACAAAAATGATCGACGGCAAGCTCCATGAACCGATGGAAAATCTCGTAATAGATGTGCCCGACGAATTTGTCGGTGTAGTCACACAACAGGCTGGAATATGCAAAGGCCAGATGCAGAAGATGCAGAACAACGGCCACGGCAGAGTGCGTGTTGAATTCAGAATACCTTCGAGAGGACTTATAGGTTTCAGGTCTCAGTTTCTGACTAATACGAAGGGCACTGGACTTCTAAACCATCTCTTTGACGGATATGAACCGTGGCAGGGACCGATGTCAAAGCGCTCCACCGGCGCGATAGTCGCTGACAGAACAGGGAAATCTACAATTTACGCCCTTTTTCATCTCCAGCCACGCGGCACACTGTTCATTAAAGAGAACACCGCTGTTTATGAAGGCATGATTGTAGGTGAAAATTCACGGGAGAGTGATATAGATGTAAATGTAATCAAGGAGAAGAAGATGACAAACATCAGGGCTTCAGGCACTGATGAAGCGCTTCAGCTTGTCCCTCCGAAAATTATGAGCCTCGAACAGGCGATAGAGTTTATCAAAGAGGGCGAACTGGTTGAAATCACACCTCTTTCCGTGCGTCTCAGGAAGAAGGTGCTGGCAGCAAACAAGAGGCCGAAACATAAGACCAACGAATAGAGAAGGGGTTTATAGCCCGTAAATATCATGAACTCAATAATAAAAGGCAGGTATATGACCCCGAATATTACCTGCCTTTATTGATTAACCAACATTGTCTACACCGGGCGAGCCGGGCGGCTTTCAGGATGCCTGTTGCTCTCTCATATCCTGAATCAATGATCCATAAATCATCTCCACCTGTTTCCGTGTCCGTTGCTTTGGGCCGTTGTTATCTATAAGATAGTCTGCAAGCTTCTTCTTTATCTTTATCGGCATCTGGATCTTTAATCTCCTCAGTGCTTCATTGCGGGAAATCCCCTTATCTTTTAATCGCTCAATCGCTGTTCTCTGTGTTGTATGCACGGTTATGACCCTGAAAAACCTGTCCCTGTAATCGCCTTCGAACAGGAGAGGGACCTCTACAACCACCAGGCGATCTTTATCTTTATTCTTGATTCGGTCAATAAAACTATCTATTTCCATAAAAACAAGAGGATGAAGTAATGCTTCAATCTGTTCTCTTAACCTATTGTTACTAAATATTTTTTTAGCAATATATTTCCTGTCCGGTAAACCGTCGTCGCCGATAACTCTATTACCAACCAAATTTTTTATCTCATTAATGACCTTTTCATCTTTCAGAAGCCGGTCAACAATCGCGTCACTGTCTATCACTATCGAGCCGAGAGACTTAAATACCGATAAAACATAACTCTTTCCAATACCAAAATTGCCTGTTAATCCTGCTATAAACATAACTATCTATATTATATATACATTTTCATTTTTTAATATCTGCCATACCCGAAGTCTGTAATAATCGGGCAGCCAGGAAGTATTGAAAACACTGGATTCCGGCTAAAGGACTCTTATCCTTACCCACATTCAGGTTTGGGTACGGGGGGACTGAGGGGGTTACTCTTGTCGTCAGCAGGTATTGCCTTCCGTCCTGGTCTTCTGTTTCCAGGCTTTAACGCTCTGCGCCATGCTCTCTGCGCTTTGCTGGTCTTTCAAACCCCTTTGATTATTTTAGGGATGATTCCGAGGCTGAACGCGTTAAGAATTCAAGACTGTCTGAGCTTTTTTTTCGTCTTAGTCTGTTACGCTTTGCTTTTGTTTGCGCCTTAAACATTGAACGTTGAACATTGAACTTCTTTTATCCGTTACGCTCTGCGCTTTGCTCTCTGCGCTATGCTTTTTATCGGGCAGACCGGAAGCATCCCGTTAAAAAAGAATCGCGGGGCGCATTTTCTTGGTTCCGTTCTTTATGTCTTTGTTCTTGCTATGCGCTTTGCGCTATGCGTCTTTATCCGTTGCGCTGTTGCTTCTTAAAGAACCGGGGACAGGGGCGGAGCCCCATTTGATTAAATAACTCCCCTAGGTCCAGTCATATTTGTGGAACATGGTAAGTTATGGACCACGCCTATGATCGGGAATGACCACGATAAATCAGATAATAAATACAGAACATATACCCAGGATAAGGTTGAAGAACCAAAAAAATTGACTCGATTTTGATCCATGCGTTATATTATATATGGTTATTTTTTGGAGGTTTTATCATTATGCCTATATATGAATATGAGTGTCTTAAATGCAAAAAACAGTATGAAGTGATGCAAAAAATCACAGAGGGTCCCCTTACAGAATGTTCCATCTGCGGCGGAAAGTTGAGAAAGAAGATATCCAACACAACATTCGTATTGAAAGGGACCGGCTGGTATGCTACTGATTATGCGTCAAATAACAGGACCAGCGAAAAGAACGGTAATGGCGCGAAGACCGCCGAAACATCAAAATCCGGGAAGAAGACCGGGACGGAAACAGAACAAAAGTCAGAAGCCAAAGAGACTGTGACTCCCAAATAGTGTTACATCCTCACGCGCATATCCCATACAATAAGATATCCGAATATATTGGCGTCATCAGAAAAGAGAGGCTGAACCTCGAAATTTATATCAGCGCCGCGGTTCTGGACGATATAACAGATGACGATGTGATCACACTTAAAAAAAGTCTCGATTACAATCCGGTGATTTCTATCCACGCGCCTTTTATCGATCTATCACCAGCGGCAATTGATTCTCTTGTGCGAAAAGTCACGATGGAGCGGTTTTCGCATGTACTTTCTTTGTCGGAAATACTGGGCGCGAGGGGGATAGTATTCCATTCAGGTTATGAGAAATGGAAATATGCGTTACATCTAAATTTATGGCTCGAAAAGAGCCTCATAACATGGCATGAGATCAATAAAAGGGCTTATGACGCCGGCATAAAAGTCGCCATAGAAAATATCTTTGAGGAGGAACCATCCAATCTGAAACTATTGATGGAAAATATGAGTTCAGATAATTTTGGTGTCTGCTTTGATACGGGTCACTTTAACCTTTTTTCGAAAGTCCCGATTGAGACCTGGATGGATTCTCTGAATCCCTATATAGTCGAACTCCACCTGCATGACAATGACCGGACATCCGATCAGCACCGTCCGGTCGGTGACGGCACATTCGATTTCGGGAAATTTTTCAGCCTGCTTCAGAAATCAGACGTAATCCATACAATCGAAGGTCATACACCCGAAAATGTGATCAAAAGCATTGAATACCTCAAAAAGATATTACCCGGAAAATACCTTGCGTAGTCACCAAAAAGCAGCCATGAATAAGGTCCACCATCATAAGTAAGCTTCCGGACGACGGTCCAGATATTCCACTCTGTTTTTCATTGTAAATCCCTTTAATTTCAGATCATTATCCCCTTTAACCTGAACTAACACCTGATGTGATTCGCCCATACCCCCAGGCAGAATTAATTTTTTTATCCTTGCCAGTTCAAACAGATAATCAGCAGAGGTGGCGGCCAGCCTTTCGATCGCTTCTGTAATCCCGAGGGAGATAAGGAATGCACTCTGGTTGCAAAACCCGATCGTGTTCAGGCCGAACTGTTCACCCCACTTTTTTACAGATGTGAAATTTACATGGGCCGAGATGTCCTGCTCCCCGATAAACCTGTACGGGTCGTCATTGACCTGATGCCTGTGGTAACAGACCAGAGTTCCCCTGTTTCTATCCTGAAAGTAATAATCCCTTGAAGAGTAGCCATAGTCGATTGTCATAACAAATCCCCTCGCCAAAGAGTTCGATACATCTTTAAGCCATTGCCTGGCCCTGAGATTCGCTTCGGTCCTGTAACCTTCCTGAAGTCCAGCGGAATTCTCCCTGAAATATTCCTCCAGGTCATCCGTGCCTGGAGGCCCCAACACCTCTTTAATGACATCATCGTCAACAGTAACATATACCTCTTTAAGTCCGGATTTCATCTGTATGATATGAACAGGGAAGGCATCAAGTAGTTCATTGGAAAATATGCATCCCGTTATGCCGGACAGGTCATTTATTGTCGAAAACCATTTTATTTTATGCGAAAACCGATGGAGCGCCTTTTTTTGTCTGGCCCTCATCGCTGGATTGCGTTCTATGATATTGTAATCAAGAGAGTCAAAAAAATCGCTATTCATCAGACCGCCGAGCATGTCACCGCAGACATATCCTTCCCCGTCCCCCATCTCGACAATACTAAAGTTCGCGGGCCTGCCGATCAACTCCCACATCTCCTCGATCTGTCTCCCAATCGATATCCCGAATACAGGATGCAGATGCGAACCAGTATAAAAGTCCCCTTCCCTCCCAATCCGGGTCGCTTCCCTCATGTAGTAACCGAATTCCTCATCATAAAGCGCCATCTCCATGAAGCATTCAAACGTGAGGGGGCCTTCTCTCCTGATCTTCTCAATCACTTTCAGCTCAAGCATATTCATGGCAATACGTGGACAACCATAATAAGATAGTGTGTTTACTGCAAGGCGTACCCGGCGTTTTCTGCGGCTCTTACGCGGTATCCCCGGGCAAATTCATATAACTTTAGAGCGAACTATTTTATCTCAAGCATACGATCCAACGCCCTTTTGGCTGGAACCCTGATATGCTCGGGGACTTTGACAAGGTGACTTTCTTCCCTGAACGCTCTGATGATGCTCTGGAGGGTTGTCTTCTTCATATTTGGACATATCATATCTTTTCTGAGGGGGTAAAAAATCTTATCCGGATTTTCATTTCTCATCCTGTGCATAAGGCCTATTTCGGTGCCGACAATAAATTCTTTCGCATTCGACGACGTCGCAAACCTTAACATACCTGACGTGCTGGTGACATGGTCCACCATCTCAAGCACCTCGATCCTGCATTCAGGATGGGCCATGACAACCGCATCCGGATGCTCCGCCCTTGCCTTTCTTATATCATCGGGAGTCACCCTCTCATGCACATGGCAGAATCCGTCCCACGCGATCACTTTTTTATTTGTATTCCTTTCCACCCACATAGAGAGGTTCTTGTCGGGAATGCATATAACCTGCTCGCCGGGAAGTGATTCCACCACCTTCACTACATTGGCCGACGTGCAGCATATATCGCTTTCAGCCTTAATATCAGCGGTTGTGTTGACATATGCGACCACCGGAACGCCGGGGTATTTCCGTTTGATGTCCCTCAGGGAAAATTCAGGTGGATATACATATGAGGGAGGCGTGTCAAACCCGGGGAAACTATTAATTACAGGCCTGGGTGCGTCAACCCTTATCATATCAGCCATGGGACAGAGAGCATTCTCCTCAGGGAGCAGAACTTTTTTGCCGGGAGAAAGGATCGATGCGCTTTCGGCCATAAAGTGAACTCCACAGAAAACGATTATTTCACATTCTTTTGTTGCAGCTATTCTCGAAAGCTCCAGTGAGTCCCCGACAAAATCCGCTATATCCTGGACCTCGTCTCTCTGGTAATTATGGGCAAGTATTATCGCCCGCTTCTGTTGCTTGAAGGCCTGAATCTGTTCCTGAAGAGAAGTAATTTCGGAAGGCATCTAAAATCTGATCTTTCCAGCCGTTTCAAGAGTTGAATTCGTAAAAAGAATCGTGCCGTCCTCAAGAATAACCTTGTAAATTGTAGCGTTCCGTTGCATCCCGGGGTTGTTTGAATCAGAAATATCAAACTTTCTCTTCCCCTGGTAAATGGAATAGATTTTCTTAATATACCTCTTTGTCTCTGATATCGGAGGGATTTTCCCGTATTTTTCGACTGTCCTGGGCCCGGCATTATAGGCGGCCAGGGCAAGTGTCAGGTCACCGTTGAATTTCTTAAGGAGATACCTGAGATATTTTGTGCCGCCGTCTATATTTTCCTCCGGACTGTAAAGATTGTCGACATTCATATCATCAGCGGTGGCCGGCATCAGCTGCATAAGTCCGACTGCACCTTTTCCGGATACAGCCATATGGTCGCCGTTTGACTCGGCTTTTATTACGGCTCGTATCAATTCCGGCTCTATGTTATATTTCAGGGCGGCCTTTTTAATATACTTATTATATTCAGGTTTAGCGGCTATTATACTTTCCACGGCTTGGTCCGGACTTTCCTCAATAATTCTCTCCGAGGTGTTATCAAACGGAGAGTCCGTATAGTTCATCACACCGTTTTCATCCGTATATCTGTAAACATCGGCATAAACCGGCGCAATGAAGATGGAAATGATTATTACAGTCAGAACAAATCCCAGCATACCTGCATCTTAACATTTAGAGAGATGAGTGTCAATATAAAATCCCATTTTTACAACATCTTATAAGCGGGTGAGCGCCTGAATCAATCCCGTCTCGGGTCCTGCGCGGAGTTTAAAAAACCGCGGTTTCCGGACGACAGAACGTATTCAGCTACTCCCACCATCAATCCCAAACTCTCTCATATCCCGCTGAATCGCGCCTGAAATTTGACATAAGCAGTCAAAAGATTATAATAATGAAAATGATGAGTAGCAGGCTTTAATATTACGAAACGTGAAAACAAAATACACAGGAAGAGGATAAACATGATAAGAAAAATGACCACTCCCTTTTTAATAATCTTATTTACCCTGATTACATTCAGTTATGCCGACGCATTATGCGTGAATGTGCCAAAGGCGAATGTCAGGACCGGTCCCGGAAAGAATTACGACATAGCATGGGAAGTCTATAAATACATGCCATTTTTAAAGGTTGGAGCTTCGGTTTCCGGCAACTGGTACGCTGTAAAAGATCTTGATGGAGACGTCAACTGGATATACAGGAAGCTTGTATCCTCTAAACTTAAGTGCGCGGTAGTAAAAAAGGCGGAGGTTAATATCAGAAAAGGCCCCGGCAAAAAATATTCAAAGACCTCGTCAGGCCCAGCAAGACAATATTATTCTTACATGGTTCTCAAGAAAAAAGGTGCATGGGTCCAGATTAAGGACGAATGGAATAACATCGGCTGGATCCATAAAGACTATTTATGGCAACAGTAAAAAAAATTTTCATTGACCACAACCTCTAACCGTCCAGCGGCATGAGAAGTCATTTCCGCTGATTGCCTTTAAGACATTCGGCCGGAGCTCCGTGCTGAAGGTCCGCCGGAAGAAACAGACCATGCATGTCGGCGCAATCCAGGTGCGGTGTCACCTCTCTATCGTCGCGACCGATGTTCCTGCCTGTCATTCTGAAGAAGCATCCGGTCGAAGAATCCTGGATTTCTCCATTCGGTCAAAATGGCAGCTTAGATTTGGCGCTATACCAGCCCTTATTCAGCCTTATAAAAACCGTCTCCCGGATTTTTTATTTTTTTACGGATTTTACCGCGCGTTTAACTGCTTTCACAGCGCGTTTTGCGGGTGCTTTCTTTGCTACCGCTTTTGGTTTGCCCTCTAGTTTTATTATCTGTGCTTCCAGTTTTTTGATTTTAGTTATGATTGTCTTCACTTTACTGTTAAGCATGGGGTTCTTCACCTTCAGGCTGAGGTCATAAATCTGTCCGCCAAGTTCTGTGATTTCCTTCTGTACCTTTGTCTTCAGGTCAAAGGTCCTGTATCTCTTTTTCCCTTCCTCTGTAAGCACCTCCGCCTTCTCCTTCACCGCAACGGCGCTCTCTTTAAACATTACAACACCTTCCTTGATGCCCTTCTGTAAATCTCTCCTGATCTTTTCCCAGAAATTCATTATGCAGCCTCCTTTTGAAAAATTTGAGCTTATTCTCCGGGCACCGCCCTGACTGAACGGAAAAAAATACTTTTTCCGTTTAATCGCAAGGCAGGCAAGTTAAGAGCTATTATTTATTGTCCTCTTCCACCGCCTTTTTCAGCCTTTCAAGGATATCAGGAATCGCGGATATAACTCTGTCCCAGCTTGATATCAATGGAACTCCGAGAGGATCACCCGATATTATTTCGGCCGCCTTTTTTATACCATTTGTGAATGTCTCCACTGCCAGGCTTTCATCATGCCTGTCAAAGAAAAGACCGTTTATCGAAGCGTCATCCTCGTACCGCTTCAGTAAATCATGGGCCGTGCTTACATATGTCGCAACAAGTGTCTTGAAAAATCCCTCAGGGAATACTATACCTTCCGAAGCGAGGGTCCTGAAGATGGATTTGCATATATCAACGCACATCTTATAGAGGCCCTTTGACGCGTCCTCGGGAGAGAGTTCCTGGTGTTTGTGTTCATAATTTTCGGAAATCTCTACCTGACATACCCTTCTTATGGATGTATTTTTATAGACCTCCGCGAGCACCCCGACTTCCAGCCCCCAGTCACCCGGGATCCTGTTAACACGGGCCAGATCAACATCCATCGCAAACTCTCCGGCCAGGGAATATCTGAAACTGTCGAAGAAGACCAGAAGTGGATGATAGCCGAGAATCTTCTGCAGCGCTCTTATCAGAGGGGTCA
This sequence comes from Nitrospirota bacterium, assembly GCA_024275975.1. GTDB lineage: Bacteria > Nitrospirota > Thermodesulfovibrionia > Thermodesulfovibrionales > UBA6898 > JAJRYC01. The sequence continues at coordinate 12,909 of JAJRYC010000015.1, forward strand.
CCAGAAGCCTTGTTATCCTTCCATGCATTTTATTGGTTACCCTGCTGTAAAAACCCTTGCAGAAATCATAATCGAGGTTAGGCATCACAACGGGATAACACAGTCTTGACAGCATGTCCCTGCTGTAAGTAAGAATATCGCAATCATGGAGCGCGATTGCGTGAAAATCCTGGTAAGAAAGCACGTACCCATACGCCATCCAGGCGGACCTGCCCTTACCCTGCTCCCCGGTCGGAAGTTCCGCCGATTCAATAGCTTTGTATATCTCGGTTATTTTCGGCCCTGTATTCCATATAATCCTGGTTTTCTGCGGAAGGCCTGAAAAGAATTTTTTTGCGTATTTAAATTCCTTTTTGGTCGCGGGACCGAGAGTTACCACAATCTCCCTGATATATTCGACTTCTTTCAGTTCCCTGATAATACCTTTAAGCGCCTCACTCTCGATCTCGGAATAAAGAGATGGAAGCACCAGGGCGATAGGTCTTTCGTGAGCATACCATTTCAGTTCCTCTTCCAATTTAGAATGGTTGGGTTTGCCCAGTCTATGAAAGGTCGCCACAACTCCTGTCTGAAAAAAATCACTCATCTTATTCTCCCTAGAAAAAGTTTACCATAGAAAAAAGCAATTTAGTACATCACGCAAATACAGTATACCTGATTTTCATATAAACAACGGGCGGAAGGACTGAAAAACGTGCGGCATACATACTGATAACGGGACAAAAAAAGAAAAAAAGCGGCACTTATATTATAATTCAGATATGGAATCCACAGCGTCGGGAGAACTGGCGGAGAAAATTTTTCATGCTTCATTAAGGGCGGTCGACCCTTATGAATCGGTTAAACAGCATACGGAGAAAATCCGCGCCGGTTACCTTTCCGGTGGCTTCAACAGAATTATTGTTACTGGTTTCGGCAAGGCGTCATACTGGATGGCAAAGGCAATGGAAGATTACATGCCGGATATGATCGAAACCGGAATAGTGATTACCAAATACGGCCATGTCGGCATGGAAAAACTTAAGAAGATTGAAGTGCTTGAGGCAGGTCATCCCGTTCCTGATGACCATGGAACATCAGGAACCACCCAGGTAAAAACTCTCCTGAACAACGCTGATAAAAACACACTCATCGTCTGCCTTATTTCAGGCGGCGGTTCGGCCCTTCTTGTTTCCCCGTATGAAGGCATTTCCCTGCGGGACAAGCAGAATATCACCCGGCTGCTGCTTAACGCGGGCGCAGACATATATGAACTGAACGCCGTCAGGAAACACATTTCATCCGTAAAGGGCGGAAGACTGGCCGAGCTAGCCGACCCGGCAGGAATAATTTCACTGATACTATCCGACGTTATCGGCGACAGGCTCGACGTTATTGCCTCGGGCCCGACAGCTCCGGATAAAACATCATTCAGCGATGCCATAAACATTCTGGAAAAATACAGACTGACCGAAAAAACAGCCCGCCCCGTATTCGATATGCTCAACAGGGGCGCAAGGCATCTTATACCCGAGACACCCAAGGATGATAATCCTGTTTTTGAAAATGTTGAGAACATAATTATTGGCGACAATAAGAAGGCATTGCAGGCCGCGATTGCAGAGGCGGGAAGGCTTGGCCTCAAAGCAGAAATCATTTCAACGGAAATTAAAGGAGAAGCCAGGGAGGCTGGGAAATGGCTGGCTGAAAAAGCAGGTAAAATCAGGAGAGAAAAGGGTCCCGGGCCTCCATTATGTTTAATCTCAGGCGGTGAAACAACCGTTACCGTCCAGGGTAACGGTCTTGGCGGAAGGAATATGGAACTGGCGCTCTCATTCGCGATCGGGATCGAAGGGACTAAAGGAATAACTCTCCTCTCGGCGGGTACTGACGGCGCTGACGGCCCGACTGACGCGGCAGGCGCCGTAGTGACCGGGCATACAACCGAAAAAGCCAGGGCGGCAGGTCTCGACCCAAAGGAATATCTGCGAAATAACAATACATATAATTTTTTTAAAAAAACCGGAGGTCTCTTCGTCACCGGGCCAACAGGAACAAATGTTACGGATATTCAGATACTGATAGTCAAATGAAAAATATTATTGTCTTCACAGACCTTGACGGCACACTGCTTGATTCCGGCACATATTCTTTTCAAGAGGCATTGCCATCCCTTAAACTCCTGAAAGAGAAAAATATACCCGTTGTCATATGTTCGAGCAAGACCAGAAAAGAGATAGAACTTTACAGAAAAAAACTGGACAATAATCATCCTTTTATATCGGAAAACGGTGGCGCGATATTCATACCCAAAGGCTATTTTAATCTTAATTTGCGGGATACAATATTCATTGCCGATGAGGAAAAAAACTATTATATTATCACTCTCGGAATTCCGTATTCAGAACTCAGAAAAGCGATCGGGTTTCTGAAGGAAAAGGGATTTGATCTCATGGGATTTGGAGACATGACAGCAGAAGAAGTGGCCGGAGTTACCGGACTGAATATCGAAGAGGCCGGGATAGCGAAAGAAAGAGACTTTGACGAACCATTTATATTCAGAGGAGATGAAAAAGATACGGAGTCGCTTATTGCTTCAATTCAATCGATGGGCCTGAATTTCACACAGGGACGATTTTTCCATATCCTCGGCAACAACGACAAAGGCAAGGCGGTATCCATTCTGATCGATTTATACAGGAAAGAATTCGGAGAGGTCAAGACAGTCGCGATTGGAGACAGCCTCAATGATTTTCCGATGCTCGAAAAAGTAAAATATCCGGTCATCGTTAAAAAACCCGGCGGGCAATATGATCGCCGCATTAATGTTCCCGATCTCATAAAGGCAGACGGCATCGGACCGGAAGGATGGAATTCCGCTATACTGAAAATTCTATCCGGCCTGCGTCTTTCAGTGCAAGACAACCATGGTTAAGAATATGGCTGCCCGGCGACGGCATTTTCCTGTATAACCGGATTGATTATCCAGATATTGCCAAACTCCTTTTCCTGGTATACACGGGCCAACCCAAGTCTCAGAAGCTCAAGGAGCGCAAGAAATGTTATTATTAATTGCTGTCTTGTCAGGCTGTCTCTGAATAACTCCTCAAACCTCATGCTTTCCGTATTTTCGAGCATATCCACTATTAAATTCATTTTATCCTTTACTGTCAGAAGCTCCCGAGTAATCGTGACAACATCCGGGGGCGCATTATCAAGCATCTTTTTGAAAGCGCCCAATAAATCGTAAACATTGACGTTAAAAAGATACAGCTCGTTCGTAACAGCATCTTCTTCATTATCTTCCGCCGGCTGCCGGTAAAAAAAATCCAGACTTTCTTCTTCCCTTTCCCTTAAAACCAGTGCTCCATCTTTAAACGCCTGGTATTCGAGAAGTCTCTGCACCAGCTCAAGCCTTGGGTCTTCAGCCTCCGCCTCTGCGGCCTGTTCGTCCACAGGCAGAAGCATTCTGGATTTAATATATATGAGAGAGGCGGCCATAACAAGAAATTCTCCGGCTATCTCCAGGTCAAGTACCTTCATTACGTTAATATATTCCAGATACCGGCCTGTAATAAAGGAAATAGGTATGTCATATATGTCGATTTTATTCTCCTTTATCAGATGCAGCAGCAGATCAAGTGGTCCTTCAAAGGCAGGCAGTTTAATGTCATATAAATCTTCCATTTTTTATCTCTGTTACGGAACCAGGATAATCGGAAGTTCCGACTTTTCGCTGACTTTATGGGAAGGACTTCCTTCGAATAATTCAGTCAGACGATTTTTCCCCGTTGTGCTCATAACAATCATACTCGCCCCAACCTGCCTGGACAAGCGTATGATTTCCGCCGCTATTTCGCCAGCGCCCATATGCTGTTCCGCATCAATGCCGGCTGACTTTAATCTATCGCAATATTCGGCAAGTTTTCGCTTGCTATCATTCTCTATCGTGTCTAACGCGGATCTGTCATGACATTTCGATAGTTTTGAGTTTATAACGTTACAGACATAAGCCTTTTCAATGAGTCCATCCAGAAATAGCAGCAGGTCAAGCGCCTTATCCGATAACTCGGAACAGTCAGACGCAAGAAGCGGTTTTTTGAATATTTCTCCGTTTATACGAGTCACAATTTTTCCTTCCCGCTCGAATTCGACAATATATCTGTTTACAAGCACCGGGATTTTGCTTCTTGTGATTATTTTGAAAGTCCGGGAACCCAGAAATGGGATATCAAAAGCCGCCCTTGTCTTCTTGTTCACGACTATGAGATCAACCGCCTCCTGCTCAGCGATGGAGAGAATTTTAGGGACCGGATCTCCGACTTCAATGATTATTCTGCTGTTCACCCCATGCTCCGCCAATGATCTTTGCCAGTCCTCGAATCTGATCCTCGCCTCTTCCCTCAGTCTCTCCTCTTCTCCCTTGAGATAACCACCATAAGGCACAAAGCCCACATCATCTCTTGGAATTACATAAAAAAGCAGAATCTCTTTGAGTACTGCTTTACTCAGTACAAGGAGGGTTTCAAGAGACCTGTAGGAAAATTCATCAAATTTTGTCGGAAAAAGTATTTTATCTATCTTCATAATCACTCCATTATAAAAAGAAAATGAAAGTTATTAAAACAAAAATCGGCATCAGGATTATTAATGAATATTTAAACATATACCCGAAGAAACTTGGCATTGGCGTGCCTAATTCCTCTGCAATCGAGCGCACCATGAAATTCGGGGCATTACCTATATATGTCAATGCTCCAAAAAACACCGCCCCCGTTGAAATCGCGGCGAGATAAACAGGGTTTTCCTTTATTAAAAGGGCGATAGCCTCAGGCCCGGGAACACCGGTATAAAAACCGCCTGTCGCGGTGTTCAGAAAGGTAAGGTATGTGGGGGCGTTGTCAAGAAACGCGGAGAGAATACCTGTCACCCAGAAATAATGAACAGGTTCCCGTACCGCCGTAATGACCCATGAAAGTTCGCCTCGCGCTCCAGCCTGAAGTATAGCAAGACAGGGTATCATCGAAAGAAAGATGCCGAAAAAGAGAATGGCCACTTCTTTAATGGGAAACCACGTAAATGCGTTATCCTCTCGGATTTTTCTCTTTGTGAGTGTCAGGGATAGGACCCCCATTAATATCAAAAACCCGTCTCTTACTATATCCTGCACGCCCCTGTGAACTCCCAGCATGGATATCTCCCCCCATTTAACCGTTCCACTCAGGAGAACAGCACCGACAATACCGGCAAGAAAGATAAAATTAGAGTAACCTTCAATCCTTACCGGCTCATTTATCCCTTCATCAGGAAGATCGGCTATTCCTTCTTTTTTGTAGAAATAAGTATCCAGGACATAATAAACCGGCAGCAGAACCACAACCGCTACCAATAACTGTTTCAGCAGACTGAAGGTCCAGAAAAAAGGCACTCCCCTCAGGAACCCCAAAAACAGCGGGGGGTCGCCAAGAGGGGTCAATAAACCCCCGATATTGGCAACCATAAATATAAAGAAGACCACCATAAACGAGCGATTTTTTCTCCTGGCGTTAGCGCGTAAAAAGGGGCGAATGAGAAGCATCGCAGCGCCTGTTGTCCCCATCCATGACGCCAGAATCGTTCCGACCAGGAGGATCATGGTATTAAAAGCGGGCGTGCCGCTTAATGTTCCTCTTAACAATATCCCGCCGGACACCGTGTATAGTGAGCCAAGGAGGATGATGAACGGAAGATAATCAGCTAACATGATATGAAGTATTTCACTCAGCCCCGCCATTTTATAAAATATCAATAAAGGTATGACCGTAATCAACACCCAGAATAACGTGACTTTACCAAAATGGTGATGCCAGAGTTTTGGAAGAACAAGAGGAAACAGGGCTATAGATAACAGCATTCCTGCAAAAGGCAGCAGGCTGTAAAAAGGTAAAGTCTCTCCAATAGCGGGCCCTTTTTCAGCACCTGCATACGCGGAGGTCAAGGGAACCAGGAATAAGAATAAAAATGATAGAATACGGCCGGCTGTAGCCTGTTTCATCTGTGTATTTCCGGAATTAGTCTGCTTAACCAATAAATATTTACAACCCTCATGACTTCAAACCATTATTATTCCTGCCTCTCTAAAATATATTTCCAGAAAGACAGCCGATTCCCCGCTCAAGCAGGAAATATATATTACCATATCCGGGATGATGATAATTGAGACTCTTCCAGGAAGTGGATGGTTAAGGTGAAGAACGTCATTCCCTTAGTCTGTTGAGCGGGAATCCAGGAGGTTCCGGATCCCTGTTCAACATGACAAACTATTTTATTGCCGGGTTAATAGCAACCGCGTTTTAAGGATTAAAAAACTTTCTTGAAAAATCTGTACTTCCGATATCTAAGGATGACCCCTTCCGGCGTAATTCGTTCTATCCTGATACCGGAATCCATAGTCTGGCCTTCATACATTATCTGGTCCTCAATTCTTACAAATCTGGAACGCGGATCATTGGAATATATGAAAGCGGTAACCGATAAGTCCGGCAGGCTCTTGCGGATAGACACAGGCAGTTCATCCAGGTCAAACACTTTTTTCTCCGGAGCGTTCCCCCCGGCGCTCCTGGGTGGATTCCCAACCCGCTCCGCTTTTTCGGGGCTGGCCATGGGAATCACCGGCATGCGCATCATGGCCTTTTTATCGCCCGGAGTGTCGGGACGTCTTCCTCTGTCATTTCCAGCCGCCTTAAGCGGGGGAGAAGCCGTCCCGGTCACACCGGGACTTGATTTAGGCGTCGCCTTATCGCCGGTCGGCACTGTCTCCGAAACGGAGACTTGCGCCACCGGGCCGGATACTGACGGCCCGACCTGCAAGGCGTCGTCCGTATGCAAATCGTCCACGAGGGATTCCTGACGCGGGGGACTCAGCGACCAGAATACTAATCCGGCATTCAGAATCAGGGCAAAGAGAAGCAGGTACGGCCACCTCAACTTTCCCCCCGGCTTTTCCGGCAGAGGGTCGTGATGCGTATTCATATCCTGCTCCACACCTTTTTTACGCTGCTGCTCGGCCTTTTTTAGTGCATCAAGAATAAAAGACATTTTGACTATCCCTCAATTTAACGTTAATTTTGGAACTTATCCACTTGTTAAGTTGTTAAACTGGATTATTGTCTGTGCGCCAATAATCCCATCAGGGGTTAACTCCATCAGAAGCTGAAAACTCCTTAATTGTTTAAGCAAATCCCCTTTCAATACCTTGCCTCCTCCCTGCCTGGCCTTACGGCCCTGAATAATCGCAATCTGATTATCAAGCCAATCGACCATACTCCCCCTATCACCCGGCCTGACGTTTTCATTATAGGCAGGGGGGGGGCGCCAAAACAGCGTATACTCGCCGGACCAGTATGATTCAATAAGTTTAACGGAATTACTGAATGTCCTCTTCCCGGCGACAAGTGTCGCGTTTTGGCCTTTTAAGGATGTGAGTGTGACAAAAAATGGCCGGCCTTCGGAATCAAACACCTTCAGTACCACGGGCCTGTTCAGGGTAAGGACGGACTTGAGATCGCCACTCGCCTCCAGGCATCGCAAACCCTGCTCACGGGCATAATGGCAGGCAGGGCCGTTGAACCGCGACTCATAGTCCATGTCCCACTGCCTGAACAGCGCCTGGAAAGCTGCATCCCTGGTACGGGAATCCTGGGGAAAGCCGGGCAACCACTTTAAGATAGTCAGCCCTGGGCCAGCGAATACATTATTAACAATACCTTCCAAGGATATTGATCCCATGCTGATATCGGTTAAAGACGAGAGCCTGTCCCTGTAATAATAACCGAATGAAAACAGCAAACAACCAATAAATGCGATCATCGCGATTAACGCCGTTTTCGAAGTTAATAGTCTTTTCCTCCATCTCTTTCGAGGATCAACACCCCCGAAGACCTCGCGGGCGGCTTTCGCCATGGTATGTCTGTTTACCAACCGGTGTTCCTGAACATACGCCCCGAGCAATGCCCGGTCACACAACAGGTTGATTAATCGCGGTATCCCACCGCTAAGACGATAAAGCTTGCTGATCGTCCCGGCAGGAAATAATTCATTATGGACCCCTGCTATGGCAAGACGATATTTTACGTATGCGGATATGTCCTTTGCGGAGAGTGGCTCAAGGTGGAACCGCGCCGTAATACGCTGCGACAGTTGCCGCAACTCCGTGCGCGCCAATTTCTCCTGAAGTTCGGGCTGGCCAAGCATAATTATCTGTAGCAGTTTGCGCTCGTTAGTCTCAAGGTTTGTGAGCAGCCGCAGCTGCTCCAATACTTCCGTCGAGAGGTTTTGGGCCTCTTCAATAATAAGCACTGTCTTGCGTCCCATGGCATGTTCTTCGAGCAGATATTTATTAATATAATCCACGAAAACCTTAATACTGGTATTCTTTTCGGGAACGATGACGCCCAGCTCATCACAGATCGAGGCCAACAACTCCTCAACAGTCATTTTTGGGTTAAGAATAAACGCGATATTGATATTTCCAGGTATCCGTTCAAGCATGGAGCGGCATATTGTTGTTTTGCCGGTCCCAACCTCACCCGTCAGAAGGATGAATCCACCGTCACTGTTCATCCCATACATAAGATGCGCCAGAGCCTCCCTGTGAAGCTCGCTCAGATAAAGATAGCGAGGATCCGGCGCGATAGAAAAAGGTGTTTCCCGAAGACCAAAATATTTTTTATACATAGGTATTATTGGTAGTTATTACTTTATGGCCGTCGAGTCGAAGCCGGATTTTCGTCCATTTGGCTGTTCCCTCGACCGAATCACTCCCAAGCCGATAAAAAAACTTTTCGACATAACTTATTTCAAACATCCGTTACCATATTAAGCGATTAAAAAACAGAACTTGTCCTGCCTGATACTATTGAACTATTATATCATTAATGTAATTTTTATTTCGAAGTGATTCTTAGGGTTTCCGGTCTGAAAATGCCGGAGCGGTTTAATTTTTTTCTCTTTAAAAGTGACTGGGGAGATTTAATTCATAAAAAAAGATGGCCGGAAAATTCAATTGTTCCGCGACGCCGGAACTGCCTATTTATACCGATATATTATGTTATTTTGTCCATTGTCATTTCCAGTGAGATAACAATTTTGAAAAGTAAAGGGACCAGGCCGTATAATGAGGCGACGAGGATATTAACAAGGCTGAACGAATTGAATAAAAAAACCCCATTATGAAGAATTTCTATTCCCGGCATAGATGCAATGACAGTTTCAGGATAAAGGTATTTAATATCTTTGTTTTTTCGATCCTGGTTGTATCGCTTGTTTTTACAACATTTTTTGTATATTATCAGAGCAGGTCCGAAAAGGAAGACCTTATAAAACAATGGAAACTACTGGCGGGCTTTTTAGCAAAAAGTTCAATCACTGGAGTCTTCGCCGAACAAACCTCCCTGCTTGAAGACGCTGTGAAGGGTATTATGCAGCAGGATTCGGTTCTGGTGGTTACGGTATACACCTTAAACAACAAGGTGTTATTTAATATTCGGAAAAAGAATCTTGCAGAGAATATCAGGCCCAGATCGGCAGACACTAATGTGAATATCCTGAAATCCGGAAAAGACCGCGTGTTTGAAGTTATCGAGGAAGCGGATACAATCGAAATCCAGACTCCCGTAATCCTGGAATCCGTCACTAATACAGAGGAAGCTCTCTACTTCAATAACTCGGATCTGAATAAGACGCATAGGGTTATCGGTTATGTCACAATTTTGCTGAGCAAAAAAGGCCTTGATGAAAAGATAAAGTACATTCTGATAAGAAACGCATTAATCGCCACTGTTTTTTTATTAATCGGCTCCATTCTGATATATATACAGATAAGAAGGGTTGCCAGGCCGCTTATCGGTTTGACTGAAGCGGTGAGATTGTTCGGCAGGGGAGAGTCTTTTAATAAGGTTCGGGTCGAATCCTCGGATGAAATAGGAAAACTGGCGGAAGCCTTTAATACCATGTCCGATAACCTGGAAAAGCGTGACATAGAGAAGCAGCTGCTTGAAGAACAACTAAGGAATGCACAGAAGATGGACGCCGTTGGAACATTGGCCAGGGGGGGCGCGCATGACTTTAATAACATACTGTCAGCCATAAGCGGAGCGGTATACATAATCGAAAAAAGAGCCGGGAAGAACTTCACATTAAGTCGTTATACAGGACAGATACATACATCTATAAACAAGGCAAAAAACCTCATAGAAGGGTTGATCACATTCAGCAGACTTAATTCAATGCATCCTATTTCCGTCGACATCAACAGGCTTATCAAAACCCTCCTGCCAATGATGAAGAATATAACTGGAGAAAACGTCGATATACGGACATCACTTTCAGAAGAAACGCTCTTAATAATGGCCGATGCCTTTCAGCTTGAACAGATCCTGATGAACCTCTGTACAAACGCCCGGGACACCATGCCTGACGGAGGGCTGCTGACCATTGAGACCGAAATGGTAATCATCGATGCCGAAAATTCCATGGCGCATCGTTTATCAAAACCTGGAAGATACGCCCGCATTACGCTATCTGATAGCGGCACGGGAATGGATGAAGAGACGCAAAAAAAGATATTCATACCCTTTTTCACAACAAAGGAGGTCGGAAGTGGCACGGGGTTGGGCCTTTCCATTGTTTACGGGATAATAGAACAGTTCAAGGGGCATATAGATGTACATAGTCAGAAAGGCGAGGGAACGATATTCCGGATATATTTCCCTTTAATCGATAAGAATCTTTAAATGAAAACAGTTGAAACATCAATAAATATAAGAGGGATAAGCATATGAGTAATGTACTGATTGTCGATGATGACGCTGACTTAAGAAATATTGTCGCGGATGTATTAAAAGGTGAAGACATTATCGTGGACGAGGCCTCCGATGGTTTCGGCGCGATAAAGCTGTTCAGGAAAACTCGCCCCGATGCCGTGCTTCTCGACCTTAAGATGCCGCATATGAACGGCATCGAGACCATGATTGAACTGATGAAGATAGAACGGAATGTACCGATTATAATCCTTACCGCGCATGGTGATATCGATTCCGCGGTGAAAGCGATCAAACACGGAGCATATGACTTCACCCTCAAGCCCCCGGATTTTGACAGGCTGATCTTAACAATTAAAAGGGCGATTGAAAAGCGAAAACTACAGATGGAGGTAGAAAACACCGGTACGGCGTTAAAACAACTTCTTGGTAAAAGCGATGCGATGAATACTGTCATAAGCCAGATCAAACAGATCGCCCACACGGACTTTTCCGTTATTATCCAGGGAGAGACCGGGACGGGAAAATCCATAACAGCCGGATTAATCCATAATATGAGCAAAAGGGAAGATGAATCCTTCGTATGCGTCGACATCGGACTGATTCCCGACATCCTGGTCGAGAGCGAACTCTTCGGCTATAAAAAGGGGGCGTTTACGGGCGCGGTGAAGGACAAAATGGGTTACTTTGAAAGCGCCCACAAAGGCACGATCTTCATAGACGAACTCGAAAACATGTCCCCCCACATACAGACCAAGCTGCTGAGTGTTATCGAGAAAAAAAAGATATACCCCCTGGGCGGCACCAGTCCCATAGATGTAGATTTACGCATTGTAGCGGCAACGAACCAGAATATCAGGGAAAGTCTGAAGAAAAAAGAGTTCAGAGAAGACCTCTTTTACCGTCTGGGCGAATTTATAATTACTCTGCCTCCGCTGAGGGAGAGACTTGGGGATATTCCGTTTTTCGCCAGAAAATTTGTTTTTGAAGTTTCATTAGAATTGAACAAGCAGATCAGGGATATAACCGACAACGCGATTGACCTTCTTAAGCAATATCCGTGGCCTGGAAATCTCAGGGAATTAAAAAATGTGATGCGAAGGGCGACCCTGTTAACAAACAGCAGCACAATCAATAAGGAATTTATAGAAATTCTGCTGAACGAGCATTACACGGAAAAGAAATGCATGGCTAAATCCGCGTCCGGCCAGTTACCGCTTAAAGACGCCTTAAAGGAACTTGAGAAAAAGATGATCAGAGATGCGATGGAAAACACCGGCGGCAATAAGGCCAAGGCAGCTAAATTACTCCGCATCAGCTATAAAAATCTCTTTGATAAAATGAAGGAATACGAAAACCAGTCCGAATTATAGTCGTAAATATAATATATATTTTTTATATAAATTGTAAGTATTATATATTTCTTTAACCAATCAACATCCTTCTTAATCGAATAAATCCTGTAAAACCACGCAGTTGCATTAAAAATTGTGTTGGCATCTCTTTTGCTTTATTAAGATATGAATCGACTGTTTTTTGGGAGCGGGTGGGGATACCTTGAGGGGATGTAATAATGTCAAAATTATTCATGGTGTAGACGGTCGGGAGGGAAAATCCTGTTTAACCGGCATGTCAAAAGATGCTTTCGACATAAGTAACAACAACGAAGAAAAAAGCCTGGAAGTCGAAAGTCTTGTGGCAATCATGGATCAAATACCCGTCTTTATCGCTATTCAGGAAAAATATTATACCATCAGGTTTGCGAACCGGAATTTTCGCAGGCTGTTTGGTAAACACAAGGGAAGGCTCTGTTACGAGCTTTATCAGGGATTTACGGAGCCATGTAAAAAATGCCCTACCGCCCTGGTATTCGATACAGAGATCCCTTGCAAGAGGGAATGGAAAAATTCTGACGGTCTAACATACCTCATATATGATACACCGATTGCCGGTGATCATGGTTCTACGGATGTCCTGACAATAGGAATTAATATCACGGACCTCAAAAAAAAGCAGGATGTAATTATCAGGGACAGAAACATTGAATCAATAACAATATTCGCCAGGGGAATCGCACATGACTTCAATAACCTCCTCACCTCTATTCTCGGAAACATATCACTTGCAAAAATGTCCTTGTCCTGCCATCCCAAGACCTTAACTCTGCTCGAAAAAGCTGAGACGTCCTCTCTTCATGCGAGGGATTTAACATCCAAATTAATCACTTTCGCCGTTGGTTCGGATCCGATTAAAAAGGTCACCCATATTCCAAATTTAATCAAGAAATCCGCGGAGGTAATATTCACCAATTTGGACGTCCAATGTAAATTTTACTTTTCCGGAGATCTCTGGCCCGTTAAAATTGATGAAGACCAGATCGCACAGGTCATCTCGCATCAGTTTGTAAACGCATGCGAAGCATTGCGTGGGGAAGGGCTGGTACAAATAAGAGCTGAAAATGCAGTTGTAACTTCAGGCAATGCACTCCCGCTGACTGCCGGCAACTATGTAAAAATATCCGTTAAAGACCAGGGAATTGGAATACCAGAAGCTAACATTCCAAAACTTTTTGATCCGTACTTTACGACCAAGGAAATGGGATACAGAAGAGGTGTAGGCCTCGGGCTTGCTATCAATTATTCAATCGTAAAAAAGCATGGGGGATACATTACGGTAGAATCCAGAAAGGAAATCGGAACAACTTTTTCCATATATCTTCCGGCTTCGGGGAATAATCCTTAGAAATATTTCAGTGCTGGCCATTTCGACTGCTTTAGCAGAGAGCGGGTGAAATCGTATTAAAGGATATACTTCCTGTTAATCCCCTTCTTATTAAAACTTCCCTGGATCCTGACCTTTTGCACGGAACAATTTGGGCCGTCCTCCTGCTTATACGTTTCAGCCCCCGAGAGTTCTTTACAAAGCGGAAATATAGCTGGTAGACTATTACGTTGTGGGAGAGGTGGCCGAGTCGGTTGAAGGCAGCCGCCTGCTAAGCGGTTGTGGGGGTCAAACCTCACCCAGGGTTCGAATCCCTGCCTCTCCGCCATTAACGCCGTTGACATGTATTAACCGAGGGACTGGAAAGTCCATTAATTTAAAAAGGAGAGCCTGCAATGAACAAGAAAATATTGGCGATAACATGCGGCATAATGATTATGTTTGTCGCGTCCGCGTGCAAGAAAAAGGAAGAAGAAGTTCCGGTTATTCCAAAGTCGGTCATGCCGGGACAACACCAAAACGTTACTCCCGAGGGACATCAGCAGATGATGCCGGCAGGGGAAACTACCGTTGTAGTGCCTGATTCCGTAAAAGGCCAATGGAAGGGAGTCGTACTCGCCATAGAAGACAAGGAAGCAGGCAAGACAACAGAATTCACTGTTAATCTCCACAGTGATTTTAAACTCCCGGATTCAAACATTACGATCACGGTAGGTGATTTTCTGCCTGACTTCAGAATGGACGGAAGGACGATAACCTCCCTGTCAAACGAAGCCAATAACCCTGCTGTCGCCATAGTGATTTCCGAGGATGAGAAGCAAATTTTTCCCCAGGCCGGGAAAAAATGGGGATGGCTTTACGCAAAGCCTGAGCTCCGCAGTGTGCACCCTTTTGAACATGCCAAATACGGCATTTCGCTTGAAAACGGTATAAAGGAAGGCTAGATTAATTCCGATGATATGCGCCCTTAGCTCAGCTGGATAGAGCGTCGGACTACGAATCCGTAGGCCGGGGGTTCGAATCCCTCAGGGCGCGCCATTAAGAGCAAAGAGAAGCTTCTAAAAATAGTGAATATCATGGAAGCAGACATCTATTATATGAAGCTGGCTTTGAAAGAAGCCGGTCTTGCTTTTCAGGAGGGAGAAATCCCCGTGGGCTCCCTGCTTGTAAAAGACGGCGTTATTCTCAACACAGCTCATAACCTGAGAGAGCGTTCAAAAGATCCGTCCGCGCACGCGGAAATCCTCTCTTTAAGAGCTGGATCCACGAAATCCGACAGCTGGCGACTGACGGGGATGACACTTTATGTAACCAAGGAGCCATGTATTATGTGCGCTGGGGCGATTATAAACTCCCGAATATCAAGGCTTGTTTATGGATGCAGGGATACCAAGGCCGGGGGAGTCGACAGTCTCTATAATATCCTCAATGACAGGAGATTGAACCATCGGGCCGAAGTTGTTTCAGGCATTCTGGAAGAGGAATGCGCTGACTTATTAAGAAGGTTTTTTCAGGAACGGAGATAAGATTAGGCTGTCCGGAGGCTTTGTTTTATAATATATGTGTTTTCTTTGAATTTAACTTGCTGGTTTTTAATGAAATTCAGGAGAGGTGCCAGAGCGGTTGAATGGGGCGGTCTCGAAAACCGTTGTGGGGGCGACTCCACCCAGGGTTCGAATCCCTGCCTCTCCGCCACTATTTTCAATTCCGGCTGGTCAATTTCCTTCCTGTCTCATATAACCCACCCGCACAGTTAAGAGAGAATGACCGGAACCTTTTCTTTTTTACGGGTATTTTATTATATTAGTAATTGGGGACAATAAAATATATCATCCGTTATAATGATTAATCTTAAAATATTTCAGGAGAACTTTTATTGCCTAAATATAAAATCATATCGATTTTAATCCTAATTTTATCAATCCTCCAGGTACATGCTGACGTGCTTGCCATATCCAGAGACGAAAAAAGCTTTCTGCTTATGTATTTCGATGAAGATGAACTCGTGGTTATTTCAACAACCAGGACACTGAAATCAATTACGCGGGTTGCGGAGAATGTCTCGATTATTACCGACGAAGACATTGAAATGATGAATGCTCATACAATTGCCGACGTACTGAATACCATTAATGGAGTTCAGGTCTCTTTCAGTGGTGGTCCCGGCAGCATAGCAACCGCGATTATACAAGGCTCTGAATTATATCACGTCGCTGTTTTTATTGATGGTATCCTTATAAATAATCTGTCCGACAATTTTGCTGAACTCGGCATCATGCCGGTACAGAATATTGCAAAGATAGAGATTATAAAGGGACCCGCGTCCTCGGCATGGGGGTCGTCACTTGGTGGTGTTATCAATATCATTACGAAAACTCCAGAACCGGGAAAGAATACTAGGGGCGTCCTCAGATCGTCCATCGGCAGAAAAGGGACAGGAGATTTCAGGGCTGAATTGTCAGGCAAAAGAGGGAACACGGGTTATTACCTTTACGCCGGAAGGCTTCAGGCAACGGAGCTGACACATGGAAACGATATTTCAAATAATAGTTTTTATTCAAAATTCTCTTATAATCTTCCAGATAATGCCGGCATCATATTCACTCTTTCATACAATAAATCTTCCAGACTGGATTCTCTCGGACGGGGATTCTTTGATTCCAGGCTTGAGCAGTTATTCACGGGCCTCGCACTTAATACATCGCCCGGCAGAGAGATTGTTCTGAACGTCTCTTTAAAGTCGTCAAAACAGCTTGTCAAATTTCGATCGAGCTATGATGGAATAACAGAGGGGAAAAATACGGTACGTGATATCACAAACGGTATAAGCACGCAACTTAAATGGAAACATGGAAGGCATAATCTTATCATCGGCACTGAATATAATGACAGCAGGTTAAAAAACAGTGATTATTCAGATGACAATCTGAAGAAGAGGCAATGGGCCATGTATGCCAATAACACTATTGAACTGGACCAGCTTTCCATAACTCCAGGCATACGTTATGACGATATCAGCACAAGCAATAATTTTGTCAGCCCCAGCCTGGGGATAACATACGCCCTGACAAAAAATACACTTGCCAGGATATATATTGCGAAGGGATTCAACGCGCCACCCCTCGCCTTCACATCCGGAGATAATGAAGTTCTGGCCTACAGATCCAATCCCGACCTCAGGGTCGAAAAAATAAGGTCTTACCAGGCAGGAATTGAGACAGGCGAACTTAAATATCTCTGGCTGAAGTTTTCCGTATTCAGGCACGATATTGAAGATGTTATAATTTTAAAGACGGATACCGATACCGGAATAAAAAACCATGTCAATGATACAAATCAGAGACGTCAGGGGCTGGAAATAGAGTATAAAACTCTGCCTTTTAATAATTTCACGCTCTCGGGAGGCGCCATATTCATAGACACAAGGTCGTCAATGGCCACAGAAGGGATTCCGGAATATTCATACGACGTTAACCTCAAATACGATGACGGAAAATCCTTCAGGGCGCTACTGAAAGGCCATTATATCTGGTGGAATGAGGAAGCACGTAATGATGCCAGATACAGTTCAATCATTTTTGATCTTAATATTATAAAGAATATCTTTACCGAAAGGAAAAGCTCGATGGAGATATTTCTCACCGCTCATAATCTCTTCAATGGTTCCCAGTACTGGCTCTTTTGCTATGAAAACCCCGGGAGATGGCTTGAAAGCGGTATCAGAATAAAGTTTTAGCCATACATTTAGCTCTTTGATTCATTGTCTCGCCCTACTCTGGATGCAACTGTTCTTTCTCCGTCGATTCTTCATCAGGACGTAACCCCCGTCAATTTGACTTCGGGTCTTATATGTGCAAATATTAAAACATGTGGTAATATACGAAGAAAGTCAAAGACTTCTTTCTTCATCCGAAAAATGTGGGTGAAATAAAGGACGCGGCTGCTATCGGCGAAGTCGGCAGCATCGTGTGCGGCGACGCCCTGAAGCTTTTTCTGAAAATTGACCGGGAAACAGACAGGATAACCGACGCCAAATTCCAGACATTCGGTTGCGCCAGTGCAATCGCAAGTTCATCCGCCCTTACCGAACTCATCAAGGGAAAGTCTCTTGATGAGGCATTAAAGGTCACCAACAGGGATATAGTGGAGTTCCTCGGCGGTCTGCCTAAAGAAAAGATGCACTGCTCGGTGATGGGACAGGAAGCACTAGAAGCCGCCATAGCAAATTACAGGGGAGAGGCCCCGCCGGTCAGGGAAAAGGGAAGACTTGTATGCAAGTGTTTCGACGTCACTGAAGAAAAGATCAGAAAGATTGCGGAGGAAAACCACCTTACAACGGTCGATGAGATCACAAACTTCACCAAGGCCGGCGGAGGATGCGGTGAATGCAGGCCGGAAATAGAAACTATACTGGACAGCATTTGGACTTTAAAGCCGCCCGGAAAACCCGTTAAACCAAAAAAACTGACCAATCTCCAGAAGATCGCCCTCATTCAGGAAATCATAGAGACCGAAATAAGGCCCGGACTTCAGGTAGACGGTGGGGACATCGAATTGATAGACGTTGATCGAAACAGGGTGACCATAGCGCTTCGCGGCATGTGCGCCGGTTGTCTTATGGCGGACGTAACGATAAAAGGCATTCAGGAAAAGCTCAGGGAACTGGTGAGCGCGGATATCATTGTCGAGGCCCGGGGATGACCGAGATATACCTCGACAATAACGCCACAACAAGGATATCACCGGAAGTTCTCGACGCCATGCTACCATACCTTACCGATCTTTACGGAAACCCGTCAAGCATGCATACCTTCGGGGGACAGATACACAGGAAGATAGAGGTAGCAAGGGCACAGGTCGCAGCGCTCATCAACGCTGATCCTGACGAGATAATTTTCACAAGCTGCGGCACCGAAAGCGATAATACAGCCCTCATGTGCGCGGCCGAATCGTATCCTCATAAAAAACATATCATCACAACAAGGGTCGAACACCCGGCGGTATTAAACTTCTGCCGACACCTGGCAAGAAAAGGATACCGGGTTACGTTTCTGACAGTAAACCACGAGGGAAAGCTTGACACGGATTTATTAATTAAAGAAATCAGCGAGGATACGGCCGTTGTATCGATCATGCATGCAAACAATGAGACAGGAGTTATCTTCCCTGTCCTGGAAATCGCTGAAATAGTCACACAGAGAGGCGCAATCTTTCATACCGATGCCGTGCAGACCGTCGGAAAAATTCCGATAGACGTGAAAAAACTTCCTGTCGACATGCTATCTCTCTCCGGCCACAAGCTCCACGCCCCCAAGGGCGTCGGCGCCCTGTATGTCAGAAAAGGCACAAGGTTCAAACCGTATATAATCGGCGGCCACCAGGAACATGGAAGACGGGCCGGCACCGAAAACATCGCTTCCATAATAGGTCTCGGCAGGGCGTGTGAACTTGCCGGGGGAAACCTTGATGAAGAGGCAACATACCTGAAAGGGCTGCGGGACAGGCTCGAAAACACTCTGCTAGAACGTTGTCCTGATGCTATGGTAAACGGAGATACCGTCAACAGACTGCCTAATACCAGCAATATAAGTTTCGAATATATAGAAGGAGAAGCTATCCTGCTCAGACTCAACGAATACAATATATGCGCGTCATCCGGTTCGGCATGCACGTCAGGTTCACTTGAACCTTCACATGTCTTAAGGGCGATGGGCATCCCTTTCTCAGCGGTACACGGCTCTGTAAGATTCTCACTCAGCCGTTACAACACAGATAAAGATGTAGACGCCGTAATTAATGTCATGCCCGGGATAATACAGGACTTAAGGCGGCTTTCTCCTTTTGGCAGGGAAAAATAGCTATCATGCCTCCGGATAATACAGACGGCCCTTATTGCATATAATCCAATATCCGCTCACATATTGCCGCTGACGAAAAAGGTCTGCCCAGCCTCAAGGCATTCTTCTTTAACTCAAGAAGTCTGTCACCTCTCCCGGAAAGGAAAGAAATCTTCTGTAACAGATCTTCACTGTCTCTCGCGAAGAGCGCGGCACCTTCATTCACAAGAAAATCGACGTTAAAGAACTCCTGTCCGGGGATCGGGTCGAATATAACCATCGGGAGTCCTGCTGCAAGCGCCTCTGACAAAGTAAGTCCGCCGCCCTTCCCTATGATCAAATCAGACGCCTGCATCAGCCGGGACACATTCTCCTCATAACGCAGAGGTATAAGATTGCTGTATTTCAGAGCAAGTTTTTTAACGGAATTGTAAAATCCTTCATTTCCGCCGGTGACCGCAACTATCTGAATGTTTAATCCGCATAACCCTGGGAGGATGTTTTTAGTTATATTCCTTGTTTTTCCCATTAAAAGGACTGTAAACATTTCAGACAGGTCTAAATCACTTCTTGTATTTGCAGTGTCATATTTTATTGAAAACTGTTCTCGTACAGGTATGCCTGTAACACTTATGGCGCTTTCAGCCACGCCCTTAATGGTCAGCTCTTTCTTCACCTTTTCATCAGCTACGAAATACATATCTATATAATCCTTGACCCATGTCCTGTGAACACCAAAATCGGTTATCACGGAGAAATACCTGAATTCGTTTTTTTTTCTGATCCGTTCTATTTTTCCGGATATTGGGAAAGTCGCTATCACTGCATCGGGCATTTCCTCCGACAAAAACGCTTCAAGTCCCCTGATGCCGATCCTGTCAATTTCCTTTGTAATTGCTTCCGACGAAACATCATTCGTAGCAGTAAAAAAAGCACCGTACGCCTTCGGAATTTTTTTTATACTTGTGTCATACATGAACCTTACACAGGAGTTTAAGAGATAACTTATTAGACCACGCCGCATAGCCAGTATTGACGGTACTTTAGCTGCGCACCGGTTGTAAGACCCCACTGTCATCCACATAGTGGCCAAAGGCTGATAGGACTTCGGCTTGGGTCTTCGTGG
>JAJRYC010000102.1 GCA_024275975.1 Nitrospirota bacterium
GGTCATGGTATTAAGAGAGAGACTTGAGGGTCTGGAGAAATCCGGCTCCAAAGGAGAAACAGCTTCCCTGCATCCTGTCGGTATCAATAAATCAGTTACAAAGGTCAATTATTTCACTGGGGAAAAAGAGAACTGGAGGACAGGAATCCCGACATGGCAGGAAGTCAGCCTTGGAGAGGTATATAAGGGTATAGAGCTTAAGCTGAGGGCATATGGAAATAATGTCGAAAAACTCTTTACCGTTCGACCGGGTGGGTCGGTCAAGGACATCAGGCTTAAAATCGAAGGTGCAAAGGGTCTTTCCGTAAACAAAAACGGTGAGCTTGAAATAGATACAGCTCTTGGCACCGTGAAGATGACAAAGCCCGTTGCCTTTCAGGAGATTGACGGCAAGCGGGTTGAAGTTGCGGCGAACTACATAGTTTCAGGTCAAATCCAGGGCTTAACTTATGGCTTTCAGGTTGGAGAATACGACAATACAAAACCTCTTATCATCGATCCGCTATTAGCCTCTACGTTTGTTGGAGGAAGCGGTGAAGATAACGCTTTTTCCGTAATTGTAGACAACAGCGGGAATGTTTACGTGTCTGGAGGAACTCGCGCTTCGGACTTTCCGACAACCCCTGGGGCCTTTGATATAAACTTCTTATATGTGGAGGCGTTTGTATCAAAGTTCGATAGTGATCTTAAAAGACTGCTTGCTTCTACATTTATTGGTCCGGCTTTTTATTCTAGTTCAATGGCCATAGACCGTAAGGGCAACATTTATGTGGCTGGTGTAACTCCGTCTCCAGACTTCCCGACAACTACAGGTGCCTACGACAGGACTATCGGCTTCGGTGATGAGCCGCAGTGGGATACTTCTTTTTTCGATGGTTTTATTTCAAACTTGGACGGTGACCTGGACAAGCTTCTCGCCTCCACGTTTGTGGGACTTCGGACTGATTATGACTTCTATGAACGTATTGAAATAACGTTAGACAATGATGGAAATATTTACATGGCCAGTCCATTTCGCTGTGGCTATTTGTACAATGAGACTTACTGTGCCTTTATAGCCAAATTTGATGCCAGGCTTGAAAATCAACTTGCCTCCACATTATTTTCCAATCCCTCACGTGCCAATGCTATAACAATAGACAAGAGCGGAAACGTTTATGTGGTTGGTTACGGTAATATCTCAACAACCCCTGGTGCTTACGATGAGATCTACGATCTTGGTGACATTTTTGTATCAAAGTTTGACGGGAACCTGGAAGTTATTCTAGCTGCCACCTTCCTTGGGGGTGGGGGCGGTTATGGAGGAGGAGATCCCCGTTCAATCTTTATAGATGACAGTGAAAATATTTATGTGACCGGCTCGACTAGTTCGTCGGATTTCCCAACAACCCCTGGTGCCTATGATAGATCTTTTGACGGCTATCGAGATGTCTTTATATCAAAGTTCGACAGTGATCTTAAAACTCTCCTTGCCTCCACTTTTCTGGGTGGAGACGGCAATGATAGAGCCAGCTCCCTTATGGTAGGCAGCAGTGATGACCTGTACGTGACTGGATCGACTGAATCATCGAATTTTCCAACAACTCCCGATGCTTATGATACATCTTTGGATGGCGGTAGTGATGCTTTTGTATCAAGGTTCGACAGTAATTTGGAGATACTGTTGTCATCGACCTATCTCGGCGGGATTGCCTGGGACAACGCTAATTCATTAACCATTGACAGTAAGGGGGATGTGTATGTGACTGGCAGGACCAAATCGTCTGATTTCCCAACACCCTCTGGCGCTTATGATGAAACTTTTAATGGTGGCAGTGATGTATTTGTATCGAAGTTCTCCTGGGAGGCGGGGTGTGGGTCTTCCCAGATAACGAGATAAGAGATGGTACGCGCTCGACTGAATCCAGACGACCTTGTGACGTGGCTAAATGATTTATAACGATGCAGAAGATCAGCATATGGTATGGCCGTAGGGGCAGGTTTCCTGCCCCTGCGGATAAAACGCTAATTCCCACAGACATTTGTCCTCTCCGGGGTATTTCGCACCGGCCTTTGAGTGCCCGCTTCCCCACCTGTCAGCAATTAAAGTTTCCGAATAGAGGAATTTTACATTAAAATGAGGTGGTTGGAAAAAAATGAAACTCACTGATAACGAGATAAGAGATATTACACGGTATCTGGAGCTGTTTCCCAATATTCCGGACGAGGCCAAAAGTGTGGGTATTGAGCGGGCGATGAATTATAGCTCACGGGATGTGTCCGAAAATGATAAAATGAAGGTATAGATGTGACGGTGTGAGTAGCCTATTAACGAGGTAAGGTGGACATATGGATGGAATATATTTTGTAATGATACAATAAAAAAAGTTGAGGTTGAGCCATGAATGATAAAAAAATTGATAGAGAGGAAGCTCTTGAGGTGTTACGCCGCTACAAAAAGGAGTTTGAAGATCTATATGGTAGAACTGCTCTTGGGGTGTTTGGCTCAGTTGCCAGGGGTGAGGCAAAACCAGGAAGCGATCTGGATGTAGTAGTTAAGATGCGCAAACCTGACCTTTTTTTTATGGTGCATATTAAGGAAAAAATCGAAGGAGCGCTGCATACCCATGTGGATATTATTCACTATAGAGAGAGGATGAACAGCTTTTTGCAAAAACGTATCAATCAGGAAGCGGTCTATGTCTGATACAGAACTTATCAAAGAAATATTATCTCAAATAGTTATGGCCATAGGGCGTATAGAACGCAGGTTTCAAAATATTCAAAGGCCCGATAACTTTCTTGATAGCGAAGAGGGTTTGGATCGTCTTGATGGTATCTGCATGATGTTGATTGCAATAGGTGAAAGCTTGAAGAATCTGGATAAGGTTACAAGCGGCTCCTTACTTAAGCGATTCCCGGCTAAAAAAGACCGCTTGCTGGAACTGAAAAGCGTATTTTATGAATGCCAATCTGGACGGCGTATGATCGCTGTGAAAGTGGTTGATATCTTTGGAAATGATACGATGAAGGTTATTGAGGTGACGGTGTGAGCGGGTATCATGGCAATATACGGAATAATTATGACAGCTATCGAAGACTGATAAATTTTTATCATAGTAATAAAAACAAATTTTCGGAATCTATAATTTTTAAAATACTCAAAGAGTTTAAAGAAAAACATGCTGATGAACACGGCATTTTATTAATCAGTGTTTTCGGATCGGTTGCCAGAGGCCAGGCCACTGAAAAAAACGATGTAGATATTTTTCTTAAAACAAAAACTCCTGATCCATTTAACATTATTCACATAAAAGAGGAACTGGAAGAAAAGTTGCATCAGCATGTTGATATTGTCAGACTTCGGGACGGGATGAATCCGTTTTTAAAAAATCGGATAGAAAAGGAAGCTGTTTATGTATGATAAACAGATCGTTCCGGATATCTTAAAGCAGATACACGAAACAATCCAGAGAATAATCAGGTGAAGCAATAATGGAAATACAATACTCAGAGAATGCTGTCAAGCAATTAAAGAAAATTCACAAAGGCGACAAGAAGAGTGCGGCGATGATACTGAAGACAATAGAGGCTTATGCAGCCAAGCCTTCCGGGAAACTTGATGTGAAGGTTTTAAGGGGGAAATACGGGGATCTCAAAAGACTCCGTGCTGGCAATTACAGGGTAATTCTTGACGATGAAGAGAATGTTATATTAATTTATGAGATAAAGCACAGACAGGAGGCTTATCATGATTAAAACACAAATTGTTAAAGAGGACAACAAGCCGATTGCCGTAGTTCTTGATTACAATGAATACAAGAGACTGAAGGAGATCGAACAGGACAAGATTGACTATGATTCAGCTGTGGATGTAAAGAAAAAAAATAAAAAATGGACATCGCATAACAAGCTCAAGAAAGAACTCGGATTATAACTCATGGGTGTTTTCGGATCGGTTGCCAGAGACCAGGTTACAATAAAGGCAATAGAGGCATCGGCATGAAAGAAAATGAAATAGTTGAAACTGTGCTTAAGCATTATCCTGAAGTGCAGGCTGTTTACCTCTTTGGAACCTCCGGAACCGAAGATGAATGGCCTGATAGTGATGTTGATGTTGCTCTGCTCTTCTCTCCAGCGGAAGCAGTAAAAACAGGTTCCTTGTTAATGAGTGATTTATGGCTTGAGCTGGAAAAACTCTTGAAGAAAAATGTGGATTTAATAAACCTGCGCCTGGTGAATACGGTTTTTCAGAAAGAGATTATTTCAGCGGACCGTCGAATTTATTGCGCGGACGAATATGCAGTGGATGAATTCGAGATGCTAGTGCTTTCCTACTACCAGAAACTGAATGAAGAAAGAGCGGACATTCTGAAGGAAGCATTGAAAAGCGGGAGGTTTCATAACGCATGAATGATATTGTGTTGAACAAGAAAGAGAGTATTGAGCGGTGCATTAAGCAGATAAGGGCATATTATGCGTTGCAGAGTGAAATTGCTTTTGAAAAAGACCAGATGAAGCAGGATGCCATTGCAGTGAACCTGCAACGTGCGTGCGAACAGGCGATCGATCTGGCCAACCATACAATAAAGGTAAGAAAACTCGGTCTGCCGAAGGAAAGCAAAGAGAGTTTTAGATTGCTTGCCCAAAACAACATAATTCCGGATGGGCTGGCTGATAAACTGGAAAAGATGATAGGATTTCGGAATACACTTGTCCATGAATACCAGAAGCTGGATATTAACTTGATGGTCGATGTGATTGAAAACCACCTGGATGATCTTCTGGATTTCACTGATTATGTTGTGAAAGAATTTTCTGATGGCGCTACACACTGATTTCCCAAAATCTCCTTACAGCATCCTTGATCCGGAGCTTCGCTGGTTCCCGGCAGATGCCCTACGGATAAAACGCAAATCCCAAAGACATTTGTCTTCTCCGGGGTCTTCAGCGCCTGCCGTTGTCTGCCCGCTTCCCCACCTGTCAGCAATTAAAGTTGCCGAATAGAGGAATTTTACATTAAAATGAGGTGGTTGGAAAAAAATGAAACTCACTGATAACGAGATAAGAGATATTACGCGCTACCTTGAAGAGGGCAAGCCCCTGCCGGAGAAGTACCGCTTTCTGCTCTTTGAAGACAAGCGGGAGGTGGAGCTGGTCTGGAACGGTAAAACCAATGAGGTCTGTAATGTCGTATTGCCCTTCCAGGTGATTGAGCAGGTGGATGAGCCGCGCTCGGAAAAGGAGCTGAAACTTCAGCCCGGCCTTTTTGATGCGGCGAGCGGCAGGCAGATCAAGGGATGGAACAATAAACTTATCTGGGGTGACAACAAGCTGATTTTGTCTTCATTGAAGAACGGGCCGCTTAGAGAAGAGATCGAGGCTCAGGGTGGTATCAAGCTGATCTATATTGATCCACCGTTTGATGTGGGTGCGGATTTCAGCATGGATATCGAGATCGGCGGCGAGACACTGACCAAAAAGCCGAATGTGCTGGAAGAGATTGCCTACCGCGATACTTGGGGCAAGGGGGCTGATTCCTTTATTGCCATGATCTATGAACGGCTCGTGCTGATGCGGGATTTGCTGGCGGAGGATGGGAGTATTTATGTGCATTGTGATTATCGTGTAAGTGGGTTTGTACGATTAGTTATGGATGAAGTATTTGGAAGTAGTAATTTTCAAAACGAGATATCTTGGTGTTATGTAGGAGGCCGAGTTCCTAAAGTTGCCTTTGGCAGACGGCATGACACACTTTTTTTCTATTCTAAATCTGATAAGTGGATATTTAATTGGCAAGCTGTCATGAAGCCCCTTAGTTCTGATGCGGAATCCCGATACAGGTACGAGGATGATAAGGGCAAATATCGTCTAATGGGCAGATGCCTCAAGGGTAGTCCTATTAAAGCTGCAAGGGATGTTTCCCCTGAATGGGAAAAGACAAATCCGGAGTTAGTTTATCGTTATTATATGAAAGAGGGTACGCTGTGTTTAGACTATTGGACAGACATCCCTCAGTTGAATCAAGTTGCAAAGGAACGTACTGGATTTCCGACACAAAAACCTGATGAACTTATAGACCGCATCATCAAAGCTTCTTCCAACGAAGGCGACCTGGTCGCTGACTTCTTCTGCGGCTCCGGCACTACTATGGCTGTAGCTGAAAAACTGAACCGTAAATGGATAGGCTCTGACCTCGGCAAATTCGCCATTCATACAAGCCGCAAACGCTTAATCGGTGTGCAACGTCAGTTGAAAAAAGAAAACAAAAGCTGGCGTGCCTTTGAAATACTTAATCTCGGCAAATACGAACGCCAGCATTATATCGGCGTCAATCTTTCCCTGCGTGAAGAAGAGAAACAAAAGCAGCTTGAAGCGAAGGAAAAAGATTTCCTGAATCTCATTCTACACGCTTATCGCGCCGAGTCGGTCAACCAGTTCACCACCTTCCAGGGCAAAAAGGCCGGGCGTCTTGTAGCAGTGGGGCCTGTCAATCTTCCGGTCACACGTCTTTATGTAGAAGAGATCATTCTTGAATGCCGCCAGAAGCATATAACACGCGTAGATGTTTTAGGATTTGAGTTTGAGATGGGCCTGTTCCCTACTATTGTCGATGAGGCAAAAGCCAAAGGCATTGACCTTGCAATGAAGTACATTCCCCGTGATGTCTTTGATAAACGGGCGGTCGAGAAGAACCAGGTGGTGTTTCATGATGTGTCTTTTATCGAAGTAAAACCCCATATTGTAGGGGCACGCCGTGGCGTGCCCCCCACTGTTGCTGTTGAGCTTACCGACTTTTCCGTCTTTTATTCACAGGATTCGCAAAACGCTGATGAGAATTTAAAAAATAGTAAAAGCAAGGTCATAGTTGACAAGGGTCAGGTGGTCAAGATCAGCAAGGACAAAAAAGGCATTGTCAGTCGGGAGGTATTAACAAAACATTGGACAGACTGGATTGATTACTGGTCAGTGGATTTTGATTTTGAATCCAAACGGGAGATTGTACGTGTCCAGAATGAGGAAAGCGACGAAGCGGAAGAAGTCTGGACAGGCGATTTCGTGTTTGAAAACGAGTGGCAGTCCTTCCGCACTAAAAAAGACCGTTCGATAGAGTTGAAAAGCGCTTTTCACGAATGCCAGCCCGGTCGTCGCAAGATCGCGGTGAAGGTGGTTGATATCTTTGGGAATGATACGATGAAGGTTATTGAGGTGACAATATGAGTTCTATTAAAGTTCCCAAGTTTTACCGACAACGTCTGGTCCTGTCCCTTCTCAAGCAATCAGGCGGAACACTGTCAAAGATGGATTTTCAGAAACTCCTCTTCCTTTTGCATCAGGAATCAGGATTCCAATATTACGGCTTTGTGCCTTATCGTTACGGCTGTTACTCATATCAGGCGGCTGAAGATATCAGCACTTTGGAAATGCTTGGCTGGCTGCGAACAGAAGGAAATGATATTGTCCTGAGCCAGAGTGCAAGTTTAAGGGATTTATTACCACCTGAACAGGTGAAACGAGTAACACTGTTTTCTGATACTCATAAAAACCTGAGAGGACGGAAACTGGTCAAATATGTTTACAGTAGATATCCTTACTATGCAATTTATAGTGAGATGGCAAATGATCTTGCTGATAATAAACTTTTACTGGAAATAGAATCCAGAAGACCTGATAAAAAGGGGACAACGCTTTATACAATTGGATATGAGGGGATTACTCTTGAGGCATACCTGAACAAACTGATTCAAAACAATATCCGGCTGCTTTGTGATGTCAGGAAAAATTCTGCAAGCCGCAAGTTCGGATTTTCCGGTGGTACCCTTTCACGCATACTGCCTAAATTTGACATTACATATGTTCATATACCCAGTCTGGGCATTGAATCGGTAAAGCGAAAAGGTTTAGACCGGAAGGCTGATTATGAGGCGCTGTTTGCCGACTATAAAGAACATTTGCCACGGAAAAGACCATTTATGAAGGAAGTCCATGACCTGTTAATAAAAAGTAAAAGAATTGCTCTTACGTGCTTTGAGGCAGATCCTGAAATGTGCCATCGCCACTGTATCAGTGATTATCTGGAAAAATATGAAAAGGCGAGAGTTGTCCATTTATGAAGAAGAACCGGAGAATTTTTATTACTGCCAAGACATATCCTGCTCTTTCGAGTAAATATGATGAGCTGGTCTGTACTGCGGGGATTCTGGATGATGGAAGCTGGGCACGTATTTACCCATTGCCCTTCCGCAAGCTGGATTATGAAAATCGGTATAAAAAGTATCAATGGCTGGATCTCCCGCTACAAAAAGACACAAGTGATCCCAGGCCGGAGAGTTATAAAATAATCAATATTGATAGAATTCAACTCGTTGGAAAACCTGTTGGAACAGACAATGCCTGGGAGGAAAGACGCCGTATTATTTTTAATAGCAATTCCGTATCTGTTGATTTAAAGGAATTGATTGTTAAGGCAAACAGTAATGCGCTGTCTCTGGCTATCTTAAAGCCGTATAAAATTATGGACGTTATTGTTGAAGAATCGGCGCGGGAATGGGGTAAAGACAAACTGACCAGATTGAAAGAAAAGGCTAAGCAACTTCACTTTTTCCAAAGCGAGGAAGAGGTAAAAAAAGAGTTCTCTGTGGTTAATAAACTGCCATACAAATTTTCTTACAGATTTCAGGATTGTAATGGTGTAGAGACTAAATTAATGATTGAGGACTGGGAAATCGGCGCTCTATACTGGGAGTGTCTTAAGCGGGCTGATAATAATGAGCAGCAAGCTATTGAAAAGGTAAGAAAGAAATACCTGGATGAATTTTCTAAAAAAGATATTTATTTGTTTTTAGGTACAACAAGACAATATCATGGGTGGGCCAAGAATCCCTTTGTCATTATCGGGGTGTTTTATCCGCCTTTTGAAAACAAACGGAAATTATTTTAACTATTATGGCACTACACCCAGACTTCCCGAAATCTCCTCACTCAATTCTTGCCCCGGAACTCCGCTGGTTTCCTGCAGACGAAGCCTTCCGGGAATCGAGTTACGAAAAGCTGCTGCCGCCCTTGGTGCATCAATTGCGAAATAAAGTGAACAAGTGGAGAGAAGGCGGATATGAGGGAGCTGCTGAAAGCAGCATCGCTCTGTTAAACTGGTGGTTTAAGCATGAACACCTGCTGCCGAAGTCTGACGGTACGATGGCAAAGTTTCAATATTATTTTGCGCAGCGTGAAGCGGTAGAGACCATTGTCTATCTTTATGATGTGGTCAGTGTGAAAGACAAATACGACCTGCTCCGATTTGACTCTTCCGGGGCAGTCTCTGCCGGTATGTTTGACGAATCGTGGCTTCGGTTTGTAGTGAAGATGGCAACAGGTACAGGCAAGACCAAGGTGATGAGTTTAGTGCTTGCCTGGTGTTACTTTCACAAGCTCTATGAGCCGGAATCGGCGCTGGCGCGTAACTTCCTGCTGATAGCGCCCAACATCATTGTCCTTGACAGGATTCGTACCGATTTTGACGGTCTGCGCATTTTCTTTGAAGACCCTGTGCTGCCGGACAACGGCTATGAAGGGCGCAACTGGCGGGATGATTTTCAACTGACCCTGCATATTCAGGATGATGTGAATGTTACCCGCAAGACCGGCAATATATTTCTGACTAATATTCATCGTGTTTATGCCGGCGGCGATGTTGAGCCGTCTGCAGAAGATGAGGATACGATGGATTATTTTCTGGGCCAGCGTCCTGCGGGAGCTACTACGGATTCAAAGGTCGATCTTGGTGATATTGTCCGGGATATTGATGAACTGGTTGTGCTTAATGACGAGGCGCACCATATCCATAGTGATAAGCTGGCATGGTTCAAGTCTATTGAAGATATCCACAACAAATTGAAGCATAAGGACACGTTTCTTTCCTTACAGGTTGATGTAACTGCCACACCTAAACACAACAATGGTGCAATCTTTGTACAAACGATTTCGGATTATCCGCTGGTGGAGGCCATTTCACAGAATGTAGTGAAACATCCTGTACTGCCTGATTCTGCCAGCCGAGCTAAACTCAGTGAAAGGCAAAGTTCCAAATATACCGAAAAGTATGCCGACTATCTGAATCTGGGTTATGAAGAGTGGCGCAAGGCCTATGGAGAACATGAAAAGCTTGGCAATAAGGCCATCCTCTTTGTGATGACGGATGATACAAAGAACTGTGATGATGTGTACGAATATCTGGAATCTACCTATCCGGAACTGAAGGGTGCGGTGCTTGTTATCCATACCAAAAATAACGGTGAGATCAGCGAGGCGGCCGGCGGCAAGAAAAAGGAAGAGCTTGAGGTGCTTCGAAGACAGGCCCATGATATTGACGGATGGGACAGCCCATTTAAGGCCATAGTGTCGGTATTAATGCTGAAGGAGGGCTGGGACGTTAAAAATGTTACTACTATTGTCGGCCTGAGAGCTTACTCTTCCCAAAGCAATATCCTGCCGGAGCAGACTCTGGGGCGGGGCTTGAGAAAGATGTATCCCGGAGATGGAGTTGAGGAATATGTCAGCGTCGTTGGGACGGATGCTTTTATGGACTTTGTGGAATCCATTCAATCCGAGGGGGTAGAGCTTGAGCATAAAGCTATGGGTGAAGGCACCAGACCGAAGACACCTATTATTGTTGAAGTTGACAATGAAAATACAAGCAAGGACATTGAGAGCCTTGACATTGAAATCCCTGTATTAACACCAAGAATTTATAGAGAGTATAAAAATCTTGCTGATCTTGATATTGATAGTTTTAGCAATAAACAAGTGGTGTATAAAACATTCAGTGAAGAGGAGCAGCGTGAGATCGTCTTCAGGGACATTACAACAAATGAAATCAGTCATACAACAATATTGAATAGCGCAGGTGTGGCGGATTATCGTTCTGTTGTGGGTTACTTTAGCCGGACTATCATGAGAGATTTAAAACTGGTCAGTGGTTATGATGTGCTGTACGGCAAAGTAAAGTCATTTATGCAGACCCATCTTTTTGATCGTCAGATTGAGTTGGAGACACCAAATACCTTAAGGAACCTTTCAGAGATAGGGGCAACCAAAACACTGATCGACACTTTCAAGAAACAGATTAATGCATTAACTATACAGGACAAAGGTGACGCTGAGATCCGTGATTATATTAAATTATTGAAGACACGCCCCTTTGTTGCAAAAGAGCAGGGCTACCTTATACCTAAGAAAAGTGTTTTCAATAAGATAATTGGTGACAGCAGGCTGGAGTTGGATTTTGCTGCCTTTCTTGAAGAATGTGATGACATTGTTTCCTATGTGAAAAACTATCTGGCCGTGCATTTTAAGATTGATTACGTCAACGCAAACGGCGATATCTCCAATTATTACCCGGACTTTATTGTTAAGCGATCAAATAAAGAACATTATATTATTGAAACCAAGGGAAAGGAAGACCTTGATGTGCCTTTGAAGATGGAGAGGTTAAAGCAATGGTGTATTGATATTAACAAAGCACAGTTATCTGTGAAATATGACTTCGTTTTTGTGGATGAAGAGGGGTTCAATAAGTATCCACCAAAAAATTTCAAAGAACTGCTAAAAAATTTCATGGATTACAAGGATTGACCGGGAAGAATATGGTTAAGAATTTAGCAGCGTTGTTACTTATCACCGATTTTCATACAGATATTGATACCCTAAATTTTCTTTAAAAATGTTTATCTTAATCAAGTAAACTTACCAATAATCTTCATAAAAACAAGCAGTTAGAAAAAGAGCCCTTAGAGAGCAATTTTTGACGAGTAGGGGGTATTGCCTGAAAGATAGGTCTTATTATCTGAACTATAACTATCATTTAAATGATGCAGACGTTTTCTTGCAAACCAAGAACCACTGTATTTACCATGTTTTTA
>JAJRYC010000103.1 GCA_024275975.1 Nitrospirota bacterium
GTGAAATGTCCCTATATTACTGATGTTTCACGGGTTTTTTGTGCTGATACCAAAGGGTCTTACGGATCTGAAGACATATAATTCAATGTTTCTGCGGGGTTACAGGTAACAGCAGGCTTTATCTCTTAAACTCCTGTTTAAGGGAGAAATTCTTTAAGTTCAGCCTAAGATTTCTCCTCTTACCTTGTCGAAATGACAATTTTATCCTCCCCATAGTAAGGCTTCAAGCCTGTTTATGCGTCTATTCCTTAAGGACAAAATTCCTGATTCTCAGTTTTCCATTGCTGGTCCTCATAAGTCCTTTAAGCGCTGTTTTGTCGATGATTGCTGTATAGTCGCAGTAGTAGCCACCATCGAGGATGATTAATATATCACGATTTGCGGTAAAATCTTCGTTAAGGTCTATCGCCTGAGACTGGATAGTTTCACCGTCCAGGGCAGCGTCATAAGCAGCCTGGAGTGTGGAATAATAGACAGTGGATGCGCCCACAATCCTTACTGGTAAATTCGGGCATATATAAACACTCACAGACGTTGAACCCAGTGCATCAATAGGGGCAGGAAAGCTGACACTTACAGGATTTGAGGAAAGAAGCGAATCAATGGAACCCGGCCAACTGACACTTACAGGATTTGAAGACATAACGGTTCCGTCAAGCAGCGAACCGATGGAGACGCTTACTGGATTTGAAGACATAACGCTTCCATCAAGCAGCGAACCGACGGAGACGCTTACTGGATTTGAAGACATAACGCTTCCATCAAGCAGCGAACCGATGGAGACGCTTACTGGCGCGGCTACTACCGCAGAATTAAAAAATACTGTTGCGTTTCCGGAGATTGCGGGGTCAAGCAGGCTTGTGGCTGTGATTGTTGCTTCATCTACGGAAACTGCACTGAAAGGAGCCGTGTACAATCCACTTTTTGTTATTGTGCCAAAGAAATAACTTCCC
Source organism: Nitrospirota bacterium (assembly GCA_024275975.1). GTDB lineage: Bacteria > Nitrospirota > Thermodesulfovibrionia > Thermodesulfovibrionales > UBA6898 > JAJRYC01. Next base: position 954 of record JAJRYC010000103.1, read on the forward strand.
CCTTCTGTGCCTTCAACGCTCCAACTGACCCTTTTGGTCTCGATACCATCAGCGTATGCCTTGAACTGTTTTATGTTTCCAGCAAACATGAATGCTGTTTCCGGGCTTACTGTAATGCTTGTAATCGGCAGAAGCACTGTGAAGTCATCATCGCTCGTTGCTGTGCCGTTTGTATTGGTGACTGTAATCTTTCCTGTTGCTGCGCCTGCGGGAACCGATGTGACTATTATGGTTTCAGTCGAGGATGTTACCGTGGCCTGAACAGCGTTAAACTACACGGTATTGTCTGATGCTGTCGGGCTGAAGCCTTTTCCATGGATTGTCACCTCTGTGCCTTCGACACCTTCATGAGGATCAAAATCTGTTATTGCTATCGTTCCTGTTACTATCTTTTCCGTGACAGATATAAGGTTGCCGACTTCGTCGTATTCGTAAACGATCTCGTTGCTTTGTGAGTCTATGGCAGCCCTGAGCCTGTCGGCGTCGTCGTATAGGTAATAGGCGAAATCCCCAAATGACAGGGATGGAAGGATTATCTGCATGAATACAGAAATGAAAACTGCGGTTAATCCGGCTGCTATCCGTTTCATCAGTATGATTTCCCCTCTTGTGGGGAACGCAGGCGGTAAAAAACAAGAATCGCCCTTTGCCCCTCCCATTTTTTTCTCTTTGGGCTTACTTTGCAGGACTCTCAGAGATAGCGGAAAATGCCGCTGTCGAAGAGCTCCCTCCTGCTTTTTAGCTTTGAAGCTAGACTATTACATGAATGTTTCGAGAATGTCAAGTTTTGCTGGATTGATTGCCCCAAACCGGTTCCTCATTGGTCCGTACTTTACCAATTATTGCCCGGGATGATAAAATCACATGATCGGATGTCATATAAAAGTATCAAAAATTGGCCGGAAGACGAGCGACCGCGTGAACGGCTCTTCAAACACGGTCCATCAAACCTGTCCGAGGCGCAGCTTATCGCGATCATACTCCGCACGGGCGGAGGCGGTGGGAGTGCTTTAGATCTTGCGATGGAATTGCTGGATACATTCGGAAGCCTGAAGAATATGGAGCAGGCGTCACTCACTGAATTCTGCGCTTTAAAAGGCCTGGGGAAGGCAAAGGCGGCCCAGTTAAGGGCCGCGCTTGAACTCGGCAGAAGGTTGTTTCAGGAGCGCGGAGACAATAGTTCCGCGTTTTTGACCGCACGGGATGTATATGATTACTTTCACCCGAGGTTCAGCAACCTGAAAAAAGAGGTCTTTCACTGCATGATGCTCAATGTGAAGAACATGAAGATAAGGGAATCCAGGATATCGGAGGGGACCCTGACGTTTTCCGTGATACATCCCAGGGAGGCCTTCAGGGAGGCGATAAAGGAAGCCGCGGTATCCGTGATATTCGTCCATAATCACCCGAGCGGCGACCCGAATCCCAGCCGGGAAGATATATCAATAACAGCGAAACTCGCGGCTGCCGGCGAAACAGTAGGTATCAGGGTCCTGGACCACATAATCATAGGTGACGGGACATACGCAAGCATGCTGGAGAAGGGTTATTTAACAAGCAAATGAATTATAATAAGTATTCGGCTATCAGCTTAGCCCTTAAGCCTTTGTTGCCGGACGCTGAAAGCCGGGGGTTTATGGACTGATTTGCAGATATCGGGAGAGAGGTATTTAAGATGAAAGTGCTTGTTATCGGAGGCGGAGGCAGGGAACACGCGATTGTATGGAAGCTCTCGCAGAGCAGGCTGGTGGATAAGATATACTGCTGTCCCGGAAATGCCGGGATCGCTACGCTCGCCGAATGCATTGATGTAAGCCAGAACGATTTTAGTTTGCTGCTCGATTTTGTGAAGCATGAATGGATTGATCTCACAATAGTGGGGCCTGAAGAACCGCTTTCAAAAGGTATTGTCGATCTGTTTGAGAGAGAAGGCAGAAAGATCATGGGACCGAACAGGGCCGCGGTCCAACTCGAATCAAGTAAGGTCTTTTCAAAAGATATCATGAGGCTGCACGGCATACCGACGGCTGAATATAAAGTCTTCACGTCTTACCTGCACGCGGAAGAGTATCTGAAATTCAAAGGTGTCCCGATTGTGATAAAGGCCGATGGCCTGGCGGCAGGCAAGGGAGTTTTTGTCGCGTCTGACATGGATGAGGCAATTCACGCGCTGAAGCTTATAATGAAAGACAGGGTCTTCGGCGAAGCCGGCGACAGAGTGATTATAGAGCAATGCCTTACTGGCGAGGAAGCCTCTTATATGGTTTTCACTGACGGCAAGACCATTGTCCCGATGGTAAGTTCCCAGGACCATAAGCGTATTTTTGATGGGGACGCCGGCCCGAACACGGGAGGCATGGGAGCGTACAGTCCGGCTCCGGTTATCACGGAAGAGCTTGAGAAAGAGATACTTGAGAGGATTATGAAGCCGACATTAATGGCGCTCAGGGCGGACGGGATTGACTATAAGGGAATTCTTTATGCCGGGATTATGATAGATAAGGGAAGGCCTTATGTCCTTGAATTTAATTGTCGTCTGGGAGACCCTGAAACCCAGCCGGTGCTGGCAAGGCTCGATTCCGATTTTATGGAAATAGCCATGGCGATAGCGGATGAAAAATTATCGACTGTCCGGATTGAATGGAAGCAGGAACCCGCCGTATGTGTCGTGATCTCCTCCGGCGGATATCCCGGTCAATACAGCAAAGGGAGCAGGATTGAAGGCATTGAGGAGGCGGACGGGATGGAGGGAGTCCATGTATTCCATGCCGGGACGTCTTTTGAAGATGGCCGCATCATAACCTCCGGCGGCAGGGTGCTCGGTGTTACTGCCGAAGGGAGCGATATAGCCTTGGCGAAGAAGAGGGCGTATGAGGCTGTCGGCAAGATACATTTTGACGGAATGCATTACAGGAAAGATATTGCCGACAGGGCGTTAAAGAGAGAAAAATGAGTGTATGGAGGTGTGGATGAATCCGAAGGTACTGATAATCATGGGCAGTGATTCCGACTTGCCTGTAATGGAAGAGACGGCGAAAATACTCGGGGAATTTGAGATTCCTTATGAAATGGCAATCTCATCGGCGCACAGAACGCCTGTAAGAACACTGGAAATAATTAAGGCCGCCGAGAGTAAAGGCGCTGAAGTGATTATAGCAGGCGCGGGAATGGCGGCCCACCTGCCCGGAGTAATCGCCTCGCATACATTGTTGCCTGTAATCGGGGTGCCTCTGGAGGCATCTTCGCTCAACGGCCTGGACGCGCTGCTGAGCATAGTCCAGATGCCTCCGGGCATACCCGTGGCAACAGTGGCTGTAGGCAAGGCCGGGGCTAAAAACGCCGCGATACTCGCGGCGCAGATTATCGCGAGGAAGGATCCAAAACTGACCGGCAGGCTTTCCGATCACAGGAAGCGCATGTCGGAAGAAGTGGAAGAAAAGGCGGGGAAGCTCCAAAAGCAGTGATGGATACAAAAATCGAATGTTTCCCCTGTTTCCTTAAACAGGTGGTGATAGCTCTTCAACAGGTTCCCGGCGGAGCGCCTGATCTTCACCAGAGAATATTCAGGGAGGTTCTTGCGATTATGCAGAAGGCTGATATTAGCAGGCCGCCGGCATATACAACGACGTTTATCCACAGGGCGCTCAGAAACATCCTCGGCCTGGACCCGTTCAAGAAAATAAAATACGATTATAATAATCTGGCGATGGGACTATATCCGGAATTGAAGAAGAAGATCGGGACGAGTAAAGACCCTTTATGGACAGCATCGAGGCTGGCGATAGCCGGCAATGTAATCGATTTCGGCATATTTACATCGATAGACATGGAAGGTTCGATTAACCGCGCGCTGGAGTCCAGTATCGCCGTCGATGACTATGTGTCATTCAGTAAAGCAGTCCGGGAGGTGGACGACATCCTTTATCTGCTGGACAACTCCGGAGAGATTGTTTTTGACAGGCTTTTGATAGAGGAGCTTGTTTTGCCGGGCGCTAGAGTTACAGCGGTTGTGAAAGGCTCGCCGGTGCTGAATGATGTTACATTTGAGGATGCCGTCCAGGTAGGTCTCCCGGAAGTATGCGAAGTGATCAGCAATGGCTCTGATGCAATAGGGACAATTATGGAATGGACCTCTCCTGAATTTCAGGAAGCGTTTGGCATGTCGGACCTCATTATAAGCAAAGGGCAGGGCAATTTCGAGACACTTACTTCCGACGGAAAAAAGACGTATCACCTCTTTCAGTCTAAATGTGACGTACTCTCCAAAGAATTAGGCCTTTTGCCGGGCGCTATGCTTCTTAAGAAATCATAATTTATACGGCTGGATAATCAGTTCTGAAAGTGAAGAATGACCTGAACGGTTATCTCCTGTCCCTATCCCCTCTTTTGTTAAAAGAATCCCTCTGTTTGAAGCCGCCGCTTGCTCTTTTTTCCTGCGGCTTTGCTTCGTTGACGACAATCGATCTCTCCATGAATTGCGTTCCGTTAAACATGGAAATCGCCTTTTGGCCGTCTTCATCGGATATCATCTCAACAAAGCCGAATCCCCTAAGTCTGCCGGTGGCGGCATCCTTGATAAGCTTAACGGATACTACCTCTCCCGCCTGGGAAAAAAGATCGTTCAGGTCGTCCTCATTGGCTTTGAATGAGATGTTTCCTACGTAAAGTCTTATTGTACTCATGCATTCCTCCTATTACGGCATAAAGTCCTCGTGTACCCAAGGGGCTGCACCGGACTGTGCCTAAATATGACTAATCCATACAGGCTTTGTCAAGAAATAAATAACCAGGGGAGTGGTTATGGGATTTTGCCGGCCCCAAAATCCGTGAATTGGAGGAATGCGGAATAACAGAAACCGCCCAGGTTTTTTATTTGTTTATTTCAAGGATAGCGACGAGCCCATGCCCTACGCCGATTCCCTGCTGCAAGTCCATCTCCAGCCTTCTTAGCGCGTAAGCTAGCTGGGGCTCGATTATATTGGCCCTGGAGTCACCTGGAAGATTCCCGGTAGCATTGATTATGTTCTTCATTGTATTAACCGAATTCCTGAGGGATTCGGGATAGGCTAGGTGCGAGTCACGGAGATCGGGCGTTGCCGATGACTCTCCATGAAATTCGGAGAGGAACACCATGGTATGTTTTACCAACGAATTCCAGTACATCGAATAGTTTTCGAAAAACTTATTTAAGTCCGTATATCCTGTTTTGGGAATATAATCTATTATCAGGGAACTCAGGTCGGTGCGGATATTCGGTTCGAGCAGGGCGTTTACAACTTCAC
>JAJRYC010000016.1 GCA_024275975.1 Nitrospirota bacterium
TAGTAACGGACGGGGCAGTGGATTATCAGAAACTCGGAAAGACCGTATGGAAAGCGGTCCATTTCCTCGACAATGTTATAGATGTAAACAAATACCCAATAAACAAGATAGAGGAGACCACAAAGACAAACAGGAAGATCGTCCTGGGAGTTATGGGCTGGGCCGACATGCTCATACAGATGGGTATACCTTATAACTCCAGCATGGCCATAGAGCTGGCGGAAGATGTAATGGGCTTTATACATAGAGAAGGGAAAAACGCGTCAATGACCCTTGCCGAAGAAAAAGGTGTATTCCCGAATTATCAGGGGAGTATTTACGACGGAAAGATAAAGCAGAGGAACGCCACTGTTACAACAATAGCTCCGACAGGCACGCTCTCGATAATAGCCGGGTGTTCCTCGGGCATAGAGCCGCTCTTTGCTGTGTCTTATGTCAAGAATGTGATGGAGGGCACCAAACTTATAGAGGTAAATCCCTACTTTGAAAAACTGGCCAGGGAACGCGGCTTCTGGTCGAAAGAACTCATGGAAAGAATTGCCGAGAAAGGATCGATCCAGGAATTCGATGAGATACCAGAGGAGATCAGGGCTGTATTTGTTACCGCCCATGACATAGATCCCATGGAACATATCACTATGCAGGCCGCATTCCAGAAATATGTCGATAATGCCGTCTCAAAGACGGTGAATTTCCCCAATAGCGCGTCGACAGAGGATGTAGAGGAAGTTTACATGGCCGCATATGATCTCGGCTGCAAGGGGGTTACGGTCTACCGCGACGGTTCAAGGGAAGACCAGGTGCTTACCACGGGGAAAGAAAAAGAAAAAGAAGAAGAAAAGGCGAAAGAACCCACATGTACAAAGATCGTACCGAGGAAAAGGCCGGAGACGATAAAGGGCGCAACAAGGCATATGAATACAGGTTGCGGCACGCTTTATGTCACGGTTAATGAGGATGGAGACGGTCAGCTTTTTGAACTGTTCACACATATAGGAAAGGCGGGGGGATGCGCGTCAAGTCAGTCGGAAGCCATCGGCAGACTGGTCAGCCTCGCTTTACGGTCCAACATAGAACCGGATGTAATAATAAACCAGCTCAAGGGCATAACCTGCCATAACCAGACATGGTCAAGAGGGGGGAAAATCACCTCGTGTTCGGACGCCATAGCTAAAGCGTTGGAAAACTACATGCGGAAGGACGCAAAAAACGCCGGTAACGACAACGGCGGCAAAAATCACGACACAACGATGCTCCTTGGCGCCTGCCCTGAATGCGGTGGAGCTGTCGAACATGAGGGAGGGTGCGCTGTCTGTCATAGCTGCGGATTCACAAAGTGCGGATAAAAAGAGTTAGCGGACATGCCATGTCTTGCGTTCCCTGAACCACAACAAAATAAAACCTCCCTGTCTCTTTTTCAGATCGAAAAGAGATAGGGAGGTTTTATGGAAATCTACTCTTCGGTTACCGGCTCGGCAATAACCGGCGGCGTAAGATCACGTTTCACAAATGTGTTTCTGTATTTATCCATGCCGGTTCCGGCTGGTATGACCCTACCCATAATCACATTCTCTTTCAATCCACGCAATTCATCGACCGCTCCGCTGATTGCAGCCTCTGTCAGCACCCGTGTTGTCTCCTGGAATGATGCGGCGGATACAAAGCTCTCCGTCGAAAGAGAGGCCTTTGTTATCCCCAGAAGTAAAGGTTTACCATGGGCCGGTTTCCCGCCTTCGGCCTTCACCTTGCTGTTCTCATCCTGGAAGATCATTCTGTCCACCTGTTCGCCGATTAAGAATGTTGTATCGCCGGGGTCCTCGACCCTGACCTTCTTCATCATCTGCCGGACGATAACCTCTATGTGTTTATCATTGATGGTAACCCCTTGCAGCCTGTAAACTTTCTGCACCTCATCAACAAGATAACTCTGCAACTCCTTTGGGCCGAGGATATCAAGCACGCTGTGCGGGTTTACAGCGCCATCCATGAGCGGTTCACCAGCCTTCACCCAGTCTCCCTCATGAACACTGACATGTTTTCCTTTCGGGATATCGTATTCCTTTGTGGTCTCGCCGCCCTTCACAACAACAACGCGTTTGCCTTTCTGGGCACTCCGGAATTCCACAATACCGTCAATCTCCGAGACCAACGCCTGTTCCTTGGGTTTTCTAGCCTCGAAAAGCTCCGCAACCCTTGGAAGACCTCCGGTTATATCCTTTGTCTTTGTCGTCTCTCTGGGTATCTTCGCAAGTATATCTCCCGGAGCCACAATATCATTTTTATCAACAAGAATATGTGCACCTGACGGAAGGACATACCGTGCGAGATTGTTTGTGCCCGGTATTTTCAGTGTCGCTTTGCCGTGTTCATCCTTGATTGAAATTCTCGGCCTCATATTAGTCGCGTATTCTATAATCACTTTTCGTGAAAGTCCCGTGGTCTCATCAACCTCCTCCCTGACGGTCGCGCCTTCGGTGATATCGCCGAGGGCTATCCTGCCTCCCAGTTCGGTGAGTATTGGAGTGGAGTACGGGTCCCACTCAACCAGTCTCTGTCCAGGCGTGACTTTCTCCCCTTCGACAACGCGCAATTTCGCGCCATAGACAACAGCGTATTTTTCCCGCTCCCTGCCTCTGGCGTCAACTATTGTTATACTGCCGTTTCTGTTCATTACGATGAGAAGGCCTTCCCTGTTCTTAACGGTATTTATATTTATAAACTTTATGCTGCCTGAGTGTCTCGCCTCAAGGACCGTCTGTTCGACGACTTTTGACGCGGTGCCACCAATATGGAATGTCCTCATCGTAAGCTGGGTGCCCGGTTCTCCAATGGATTGGGCAGCGATTATTCCGACGGATTCTCCGACTTCAACGTTTGTCACTCCTCTTGCAAGATCTATCCCATAGCATTTAGCGCAGACGCCGAATTTAGACTGGCATGTCAGCACAGACCTGATATTGACCCTGTCTATGCCGGCTTCCACGATCTTCTGTGTATAGTCCTCGTCTATCTCCTGATTTCTCTTGATGACCAGCTTCCTTGTAATCGGGTCTTTTATATCATCAACGGAAAACCTCCCGTAAATCCTCTCATCCAGCGGCAGTATAATCTCGCCACCCTCAACCAGGGCAGTCACGGCTATTCCGTCTGTTGTGCCACAATCCTCCTCCCTGATAAGAACATCCTGGGCAACGTCTACAAGCCTGCGCGTAAGGTATCCTGAATTCGCAGTCTTCAGCGCGGTATCGGCAAGACCTTTTCTGGCGCCGTGAGTCGATATAAAGTATTGCACGGGCGTAAGTCCTTCCCTGAAGTTTGCGGTGATCGGCGTCTCTATGATCTCCCCTGAAGGTTTTGCCATAAGGCCCCTCATGCCGGCAAGCTGCCTGATCTGCGCGGCGCTTCCCCTTGCTCCGGAATCGGCCATCATAAATATACTGTTAAAAGACCTCCGCACCTTGAGTTCATCTTCGGGAAAAGTTCGATCATCTTCAGCACCAAGCTCTTTCATCATCTCGTCGGCGATACGTTCGGTTACCTTCGCCCAGATGTCGATAACCTTGTTATACCTCTCACCCTGGGTTATCAGTCCGTCCGCATACTGCTTCTGGACCTCAATCACTTCCTGTTCCGCCTGATGTATCATCGCCGGCTTCGTGGATGGTATATGCATATCAGAGACGCATATCGAAATTCCCGAATTCGTGGCGTAATGAAAGCCGAGTTTTTCGAGATTATCAAGAAATACCACGGTAGCTCTCCTGCCGGCCTTTGTATAGGAATATTCTATCAGCTTGGACAGCTCTTTTTTCGTCATATCCCTGTTGATCATCGAAAATCCTATCTCTTTGGGCACTATCTCACTGAAAATAATTCTTCCCGTGGTAGTCTCGACAAATGCTCCGTTCATTCTCACTTTTATCTTTGCATGCTCGCTTAACTTCCCATTATCATAAGCGATTCTTACATCTTCAGCATCGGCAAACAGCCTGCCTTCTCCAAGCGCACCCTGTCTCTCTTTCATAAGATAATAGATGCCCAGCACCATATCCTGTGTCGGCACCAGAATCGGCTTGCCATTGGCCGGGGAAAGGATATTATTTACCGACATCATCAAAACCCTTGCCTCGATCTGCGCTTCAATAGACAACGGGACATGAACGGCCATCTGGTCACCGTCAAAGTCCGCGTTAAACGCGGTACAGACCAGCGGATGAAGTTTTATTGCCTTGCCCTCGACTAAAACAGGATCGAATGCCTGGATGCCGAGTCTGTGCAGGGTCGGTGCCCTGTTCAGAAGCACAGGGGTTTCAGCGATAACCTCTTCAAGGGCGTCCCATACTTCAGGGGTCTCTTTTTCAGCAAGTTTTTTTGCCGCCTTTATGGTTGTGGCATATCCCTTCTCCTCAAGCTTGCTGAATATAAACGGCTTGAAAAGCTCAAGTGCCATACTCTTGGGCAGGCCGCACTGATGAAGCTTCAGTTCAGGACCGACCACTACAACCGACCTGCCTGAATAATCGACCCTCTTCCCGAGCAGGTTCTGCCTGAAACGCCCTTGTTTACCCTTTATCATATCACTCAGGGATTTCAGTGGCCTTTTCGTGGCCGTCTTCAGCACCTTGCTCCTGCGGCCGTTGTCAAACAGCGCGTCAACCGCCTCCTGGAGCATCCTTTTTTCATTCTTAACTATGACACTGGGGGCCTTTAATTCCACCAGCCTTTTAAGCCTGTTATTCCTGTTTATGACCCTTCTGTAGAGGTCATTGAGATCGGATGTCGCAAAACGTCCGCCTTCCAGAGGCACAAGGGGCCTGAGGTCGGGCGGTAGAACGGGAATAGCATCCATTATCATCCATTCCGGCTTATTTCCGGACTTTCTGAACGCCTCTACAACCTTCAACCTTTTGGTAAGCTTCTTTTTCACGCCCAGGGAAGAGGCCTCTTTTATCTTAAGCTTGAGCTCTAGGCTCAAGGCCTCAAGATCCACGGCTTTCAGGAGCTCCCGTATCGCCTCCGCTCCCATCCCGGCCTTGAATTTTGTACCGTATTCAGCGGTCTTCCTTTTATACTCTTCTTCGCCCAGGAGCTCTTTAGCTTTAAGGGGGGTCTCCATGGGGTCTATCACAATATTACTCTCAAAATAAAGCACCTTTTCGAGGTTCTTCATCGTCATATCCAGCAGGGTCCCGATACGGCTGGGAACTCCCTTCAGAAACCAGATATGGGCTACGGGAGTTGCAAGCTCTATATGCCCGAGCCTCTCCCTTCTTACCTTTGACTGTATGACCTCAACGCCGCATTTGTCACAGACTATACCCCTGTGCTTCATCCTTTTGTATTTACCACATATACATTCCCAGTCCTTTACCGGGCCAAAAATTTTGGCGCAGAAAAGACCGTCCCTCTCGGGCTTGAAGGTACGGTAATTAATAGTCTCCGGCTTCTTCACCTCTCCGAAAGACCATTCCCTTATCCTTTCACTGGAAGCGAGTTTTATTCTGATTGCCTCAAAATCAGTGGGATTTTTCGGTTTTTGAAAAATGGCGTAAATGTTTTCTGCCAATCTATTCCCCCTTTTTCTTTTTCTCCAGAAGCTCGACATCAAGACCGAGACTCTGGAGTTCTTTAATTAATACATGGAAGGACTCGGGAACCCCCGGTTCCAGTGTGGCATCACCTTTTACTATTACTTCATACATCCTGGCCCTGCCGGCAACATCGTCACTCTTTACAGTCAGGAATTCCTGAAGCGTGTATGCAGCACCATAAGCCTCAAGCGCCCAGACTTCCATCTCGCCAAGTCTCTGGCCGCCGAACTGGGCCTTTCCGCCCAGAGGCTGCTGCGTCACCAGTGAGTACGGACCTATTGAACGAGCATGTATCTTGTCATCAACAAGATGATGCAGTTTCAGCATATACATGTATCCGACCGTAACGTGCCTCTTGAATGGCTCGCCCGTCCTGCCGTCATGAAGCTGTATCTGACCGTTCACCGGCAAGCCCGCTTTTTTAAGCATCTCCTTTATCTCGGACTCTTTTGCGCCCTCGAATACAGGAGTCGCCATATGCAATCCCAGTTTATTGGCAGCCCAGCCAAGATGGTTCTCCAATAGCTGTCCGACGTTCATACGTGACGGAACTCCCAGCGGGTTGAGCACGACATCAACCGGTGTTCCGTCAGGAAGATACGGCATATCCTCCTCGGGCATTACCATCGCGACGACACCCTTGTTGCCGTGCCTTCCAGCCATCTTGTCCCCTATCTCCACCTTACGTTTCATGGCTATAAAGACTTTTACAAGCTTGTTAACGCCCGGAGGAAGATCATCCCCCTTCCTGAGCCTTTCAACCTTTTCATCATACTTCAATCCAAGATACCGGACATACTGGTTTGTTTCGCTGTTTATGGACGCGATCTTCTCCTGTATGTTGACATCCCCTATCTTTATATGAGCCAGTTGTTCGTCCTTAATGCTATCGAGGTGCTCAGCTGTTATCTCCTTCTTCTTCGGGCATATAACCTCTTTCGTACCGGGATGTTTTATATCTTCCGCCGCAAGCTGGCCGAGTAGCAATTTACGCAGCTCCTTGAATTTTTCTTCCTTGATTATTGTTACTTCTTCCTCTATGTCCCTGGTCATCCTCTGGATATTGTCTTCCTGAATGCTTTTTGCTCTCTCATCCTTGGCAACGCCTTTTCTTGAAAATATTCTGACGTCAACGACGGTACCCTCCACTCCCGGGGGCACATAAAGACAGCTCTCCTTGACTTCTTCGGCCTTTTCACCGAAAATCGCACGGAGCAGTTTCTCTTCCGGCGTCAGCTGGGTTTCGCCTTTCGGCGTTACTTTACCCACCAGAATATCCCTGGACTTTACTTCCGCGCCTATCCTTATAATTCCACTCTCGTCGAGATTTCTTAACGCATCTTCCCCGACACTCGGAATGTCCCGGGTAATCTCTTCGGTGCCGAGCTTTGTCTCCCTGGCTTCAACCTCAAACTCCTCTATATGTATCGAGGTATAAACGTCCTCTTTAACAAGTCTTTCATTAAGGAGGATCGCATCTTCAAAGTTGTATCCGCCCCACGGCATAAATGCTACGAGCACATTCTTTCCAAGAGAAAGCTCGCCCAGATCGGTCGACTGCCCGTCCGCGAGGATGTCCCCTGCTTCCACCTTATCACCCGCATTAACGATCGGTCTCTGGTTTATACATGTGGCCTGGTTTGACCGCTGAAACTTAACCAGAGTATAAATATCCACACCACCGTCACCGCCTGTAGTCCTGACAACTATCCTTGAGGCATCGACGCTCTCAATTATGCCAGGCCTCTTTGCAATCACAAGCGCGCCGGAGTCCCTCGCGGCCACATATTCCATCCCAGTGCCTACTAACGGCGCCTCGGACTGTAGAAGCGGCACCGCCTGCCTCTGCATGTTTGAACCCATCAACGCCCTGTTGGCATCATCGTTTTCGAGAAACGGGATCAGGGCAGCCGAGAGTCCAACCACCTGTTTTGGCGATACATCCATAAACTGGACTTCCTGCGGCGTAACCATGCGGAAATCACCGCCTTCACGCGCTGACACGGTTTCACCTATAAGCGCTCCTTTTTTATCTATCGGAGAAGTCTCCTCGGCGATAACAAACTTTTCGCCGTCTATAGCCGAAAAATACTGTATCTCTTCGGTAACTTTACCGTTTAGAACGCGCCTGTAAGGCACTTCTATGAAACCATATTCGTTCACTCTCGCGTATGAGGCAAGAGATGTAATAAGTCCGATATTCGGGCCTTCAGGCGTCTCGATGGGACATAGCCTTCCATAGTGAGTGGGATGCACGTCCCTCACCTCGAACCCGGCCCTTTCCCTGGTCAGACCGCCTGGACCAAGCGCGGAAAGTCTCCGCTTATGGGTAATTTCCGAAAGAGGATTCGTCTGGTCCATAAACTGGCTTAACTGACTGGAACCGAAAAACTCCTTCAGTGTGGCCATGACAGGCTTTGAATTTATAAGGTCATGAGGCATTGCCGTCTCCAGCTCGGCAAGCGTCATCTTTTCCTTGATAGCACGTTCCATTCTCACAAGGCCTATTCTGAACTGGTTCTCAAGGAGTTCCCCAACCCCCCTTATCCTCCTGTTGCCGAGATGGTCTATATCGTCCACCTCTCCCCTGCCGGTCCTAAGGTCTAAAATATACCTCACAATTTCTATAATATCCTTGTCGGTAAGGACCTTGGTATCCAGCGGCACATCAAGCCCGAGGCGTTTATTGAGCTTCATCCTTCCCACAGGGGAAAGATCGTACCTTTTGGGATCAAAAAACAGGCCGCTGAATAAATTCCTTGAGGCGTTTACAGTGGGCGGTTCACCCGGCCTGAGCTTCTTATATATCTCTATAAGGGCCTCATCCTGGGTATTTACCTTGTCCGTCAGCAGCGTATCTCTGAGTGAAGACAGGTAATGCACATCGTCAATAAAGAGCAGGTTCAGGGTATCTATTTTTAAGGAGAGAATACTTTCAAGGACTTCTTCTGTTATAACCTCATTACCTTCGAGAATGACTTCTCCCGTCGAAGAGTCGATTATGTCACTTAATGTAATTCTTCCTGTAATCTCCTCTTTTGATATAGGGATTGTTTTAATGCCGGCAGCATCCATCTTTTTCAGGGCGACTTTTGTGATCTTACTTCCCTCTTTTACAATAACATCTTTTGTCTCCGGGGAAACAATATTCTGTGTTGATTTAATCCCGACAAGGATTTCAGTTATGTCCCTCATAAATGTATTGTCTTTTATTGTGATCCGCTCAACAGGATAGAATATTTTCAGGAGCGCCTCGTTGGAATATCCAAGGGCTTTCAGCACTATAGTGGCAGGAAGCTTTTTTCTCCTGTCTATCCTCACATATAAAATATCCTTTGTATCAAATTCAAAATCGAGCCATGAACCCCTGGACGGAATGACCCTTGCAAAATAAAGCAGTCTTCCGCTGGAATGTGTCTTGCTTTTATCATGGCTGAAAAACACACCTGGAGAACGGTGAATCTGGCTCACAACAACCCGTTCAGTACCATTAATAACAAACGAGCCGTTTTCGGTCATCAAGGGCATTTCCCCAATATACACTTCCTGTTCTCTCGACTCCTTCAGCTTCTTTTCACCTCCGGAATCAGCCTCGAACAGATTCAGCTTAACACTTATCTTAAGCGGCGCCGCATAAGTGACACCTTTCTGCAGGCACTCTCTTACGCTATATTTAGGCTCGCCGATATGATAATCGACAAATTCGATAGCAGCAGTCTCGTTATAGTCCATTATCGGGAAGACGCTCGGGAAAGCAGCCTGCAATCCGACTTCATCCCTTTTTCCCTTTTGGGTATTTTTCAGCAAAAATCTTTCATAAGATTTTTTCTGGATATCGATAAGATTAGGCACCTCAAGGAATTGAGGTACTTTGCCAAAATCGTGTCTTTTTCTAAGAACCCTTGCCATATATCTCCTTTTTCCAGCAACCGGTAATGAGTGACGGTCCGAGATCAAGCCTCATACGTCACTCATTACTCTCAGTTACCTGTTACTTATTACTTTACTTCTACTGTTGCTCCCTGTTCTTCAAGTTTTGCCTTTACCGCTTCCGCTTCTTCCTTGGAAACTCCAGCCTTCACCGCCTTTGGAGCGCTGTCAACGAGATCCTTCGCCTCTTTAAGCCCGAGTTCCGTCAACTCCCTGACAGCCTTGATCACCTGTATCTTCTTGTCACCGACGGCAGTAAGCACCACATCAAAGCTGGTCTTCTCTTCTTCAGCCAGAGCCGCATCCGCGCCCGGAGCCGCAGCGGCAAGAGCAACCGGCGCCGCAGCGGTAACACCGTACCTTTCTTCAAACTCCTTTATAAACTTGGACATATCGAGAACCGTCATATTATCAATAAATTCGAAAACTTCTTCCTTTGTGACAGACATTAATTTTCCTCCTTATAATGTGAGTCTATTTTTAATAACTTAATACTATATGTTTTAATTGTTTTTCTGGTTCTTAAGTGCTTCCATCGCATTGGCGAAACTTCTGACAGTTGCGGAAAGCGCTCCCGCCGTCATGCTCAGCGGCGACTGTAATACTCCGGCCAGCATCGACAGCATAACTTCCCTGGACGGAAGCTCGGAAATTTCTTTTATCTCATCCCGTTCACAGAATCTTCCTTCCACTACCGCGCTCTTGACTTTAAGTTTTTCATTAGTCTTTGCAAACTCAAGAAGTTTCTTCATGATAAGTGCCGGATCATCATATCCAATCGCAATGCCCACGGGACCTTCAAAAACATTCTCCGCGCCGGCAACATGCGTATCCCGGGCCGCGATCCTGGCGAGTGTGTTTTCACAATGCTGTATTCCAGAGAAGCTTCCCTGAGCTTCACTCTGAGCTCGGTAAGTTCGGCAACCGACATTCCCTTGTAATCTGTAAATACCACTACCTTTGACCTTAAAAACCTGTCTTTCAGGTCAGTAATTCGCTGTTTTTTCTCTGTCTTATTCAGTTTAGACCTCCTTTCCCGGAGACTCCGGTCAGCAAGCTATATAAAAACCAGGTGCGTCTATACATATGGTCTTACCTCTCCCGATCCGCATGCCTGTTTCCCCTTTCCACCTCAATGGGCAGCCGGGAATATACAGGTCTTGCAATTTAGCCTCGGCAGGCTGGCCTTTTTGTTTGCATGCTGCTGGCCTAATTAAGCTACGCGCCTACAGTCTCCGACTAATTTCTAATATATAAAAAATACGTCCCTGGTAATTACCGGGGTATCAATCTTTAGTGACCGAATTTATGTCTACCTTTATGCCGGGCCCCATGGTTGAGGAGACGTGAAGTATTTTCAGGTATTTCCCTTTGCTGGTTGAAGGTTTAGCCTTAATTATCGAGCTGATTATGGCCTTCGCGTTATCGGCAAGCATCCGAGGCTCAAACGCGACCTTTCCAAAAGGGATATGCACGACTCCGGCCTTCTCGGTCTTGTATTCCACCTTACCGGCCTTTATCTCGTTTATCGCCTTAGCCACATCGAATGTCACGGTGCCAAGCTTCGGATTAGGCATCAGACCTCTCGGCCCGAGTATCTTTCCGAGTTTGCCAACCAGGCCCATGATATCAGGGGTGGCTATAGCCTTGTCGAAATCAAGCCAGCCGTTCTTTATCTTCTCGACCATGTCTTCCGCCCCGACATAGTCGGCGCCGGCGTCCCTCGCCTCTTTCTCCTTTTCGCCTTTTGCGAAGACCAGGATCTTTACAGCCCTGCCTGTTCCATGAGGCAGAATAACAGTCCCTCTCACCATCTGGTCTGATTTCCTTGGGTCAACCCCTAGATTCAGTGCCAATTCCATCGTCTCGTCAAACTTCACAAATGACAGTTCCTTGAGCTTGTCTATTGCTTCATCAAGCGGATACGCCCTGTCAATGTCTATTTTCTCCCTTGCAGCGGTTATTTTTTTACCCATTGAATCCTCCGGTTTAATCCTCTACCTCAACGCCCATACTCCTTGCTGTTCCAGCGATTATCTTAACCGCCTCGGCCACTGAGTACGCATTAAGGTCGGGGATCTTTGTCTCTGCTATTTCCTTTATTTGTACTGTTGTAACTTTCCCGACTTTATTTTTATTGGGATTACTTGAGCCCTTTATTATTCCCGCAGCCTTCTTAAGCAGTTCAGACGCTGGTGGTGTTTTGGTAATAAAGGTAAACGACCTGTCAGCATAAACTGTCATAATTACAGGGATAATTGTATCACCCATCGCCTGGGTCTGCGAGTTAAACGCCTTGCAGAACTCCATGATATTCACTCCGTGCGGACCGAGCGCGGGGCCGACAGGTGGGGCCGGGGTAGCTTTCCCCGCTACTATCTGGAGTTTTACCTGAGCAACTACTGCTTTTTTTGCCATTTTTCCTTTCCGCCTTTCTCTAACCTGATTTATTTAATTCTTTTCTACCTGGAAAAAGTTGAGTTCAACCGGTGTCTGCCTTCCAAAAATACTGACCATCACGCGAAGCCGCCCATGATCAATATCAACATCGTCAACAAAACCGTTAAAATTACTGAACGGTCCATCCATTATCCTGACACTGTCACCCTTCTGAAACTGTGTCTTGACCTGTGAGACAGGACCCTTCTCAACCTGATGCATGATAATTTCAATCTCTTCCGGGTCAATCTTGACAGGTTTCTTCCCACCCACGAAACCTGTTACCTTCGGAACACTTTTTACCAGATGCCATGTGTCGTCATCCATTTCCATCTCGATAAGGATATAGCCGGGATAGAATTTTTTTTCGCTTTCCTTCTTTTTACCACCCTTTAATTCCAGAATCTTTTCAGCCGGGATGAGCATGTTTGTTATCTTGTCCTGCAGCCCCTTGCTGGCTATCTTCTCTTCAATTGAATGCTTTACTTTCTCTTCAAATCCCGAATAAGTATGTACCACATACCAGTTTTTTTCCATAATTTTATCCTAACGCCCACTTTACTAGTCTTGAGAGACTCAGATCCACTATCCCGAGGAATATAGATACAAACAACACCGTAATTATGACAACCCATGTTGATCCTATCAACTCGTCCTTGCCCGGATAAACAACTTTGGCCCCTTCAAGCTTCACTTCCCTGAAAAATTGTTTTATCTTCTCTATCATTTTATTTAGTCCTCAATTCATGGCAGGCCAGGAGGGATTCGAACCCCCATCCCTCGGATTTGGAGTCCGACGCTCTAGCCGTTAGAGCTACTGGCCTTTTTTTACCTGTCAACGAAAAACAAGTACCGATTAATGGTTGCCTGATTTGTCCTGTTATAACTACCAAATCGCCTGTCACGCTCTTTACGCCTTTGTCTCCTTGTGCATTGTATGCTTCATGCAGTTCCTGCAGTATTTTTTTCTCTGAAGTTTGTCTGTCGTGTTCTTCCTGTTCTTCATGGTTGAGTAGTTTCTGTTCCTGCATTCCGTACACTGAAATAGTATTATGTCCCTCATTCCAGCACCTCGGTAACGACACCGGCGCCGACTGTACGGCCGCCTTCTCTTATCGCAAACCTCAATTCCTTCTCCATCGCTATCGGCGCTATCAACTCAACCGTTATGCTTACGTTGTCTCCAGGCATTACCATCTCCA
>JAJRYC010000104.1 GCA_024275975.1 Nitrospirota bacterium
GATGCCCTCGGCGGCAGCTTCCGTGGCAATCATGATGTTTGCGTTGTCGCGAAAATGCTCGATGATGGCCGTGCGCACGTCAATAGGTCGCGAGCCGGAAACTCTTCCGCTTTCTTTATTGGTGTCCAGCCACTGTTTATAAATACGCGTAGATTCCGGGTCCATGTTGGTGCCGTTGAATGTCACCACACCACCGGCGTAGCCGTTGGATTCCAGGAAGTTCTGCAAGAACTGCTGGGTTCGCCGCGATTCTGTAAATATGATCGCCTTTTGAGGTGCATCAGTATTCTCCATCTCGGAAAAGCCGATTTCCAGCGCCTTGAGAAGCGCCCGCGTCTTGGTATCGATACCTATGCTGCGGGCCCATTGGATATACCTGGCCAGCTCTTCGATCTCAGCATTAAGCTTCTGCGTGTCAATCTTGACGGGTTGTTCCGGCTCTGTTTCGGTAATGGTTTCGGGTGGGGCCTCATTACTTCCGCCGTTCAGAAATTCGTCAAGCAGGTCGTCCTCAATCTCCTCCTCTTCGATAATCCGCTCGGCCAATGTTGCCTCGGTCTTGACCTGATCGCGCATGGCGATGAGCCGATCCCGCATGACTTCAAGCGTTCCGGCCACCGCCTGGGAGGACGACGCCAGCAACTTCCGAACGATCAGCGCCGTCAGGTGGCGTTGCTGGTAAGGGAGTGCATAGGTGTCATCGCGTTTCAGGAAATCGGAAACAGCCTCGTAAAGCTTGTGCTCCTGGTCGGTCGGTTTGAACGGACGGGTGATTAGCCTGCGTTCCGTGAACTGGATGTACTCAAGTACCTGGCTCCGAAGAGTACGCATACAGAAGGACTTGAGCCGTCCACGAAGTTCCTGGAGATTGCCGCCAACGTTGACATACTGGGTCCGGAAGGATGGAAGATCACCGAAGATACGTTCATCAATTATGGTCGAAAGGCCGTACAGCTCAAGAAGGGAGTTCTGGAGAGGCGTTGCGGTGAGAAGAACTTTACGGCGGTCTTCCAGAGCCCAGCGGATGTTTTGGCCCATTCGGTTGCTTTGCCGGTAAGCGTTCCGCAGCTTGTGCGCCTCGTCGATGACTACGAGGTCCCACTGGATCGGCTTGATTTCAGCCGCTCGGCTGCTGGCAAAATGTAACGAACAGATAACAATGCGGTCGTTCGTGAAGGGATTGGGGTTTTCGTTACGTGTCTGCTCCCGGCAGGTTTTAGCGTCGAGAACCAGTGTGGGCAGGTGAAACTTCTCCTCAAGCTCCAGTGCCCATTGTTTTCTTAGTGATGCCGGGCAGATAACAAGGACTCGCCTGTGTCGTTCCGCCCAGCTCTGGCAGATGGCCAGCCCGGCCTCGATGGTTTTTCCTAGACCAACCTCGTCAGCAAGCAGTACGCCCCTTGAAACGGGTGACCGCAATGCGAAGAGTGCAGCCTCAATCTGGTGGGGGTTCAGGTCAACGCAGGCATCGAAGAGAGACCGGGAGAGACGCTCCACACCCTCGCCACCTTGACGAGTCAATTCGTTCGCAAAAAAACGGGCATGGTAGGGAGTGGTCATTATTTGAAATCCTCACCGTTGTTGGTCTTGCTCATTTGTGGCCTCCTGTCTGCTGACGAGGCAGGCAACTTCAGTTTTCCCTTCCTGATCATCCTGGCGCAGAAATTGTCTAACTGCGCTTTGGCCAGCTTCGAGGGCCTGGATTTTCCGTTTTCCCACCGGTTTACCGAGGCAAAACTGACACCGAGAGCCCGTGCTAAAGCCTCCTGACTCAGGGCCAACTGTATTCGGACCTCTTTCAACAGTGATGCAAGATTCTGATCGTCTATTGCCATCATTCCTCACCTTTGCCCACAAGCAGGGTTTACCGAGTAAAAATCAAAGTGAGATATTATAACATATGTTATATCGTACGCAAGAGAAAAAAGCCAAGTATTAATGAGCGGAAGAAGAGAACATGGAAATAACGACAAACTCCATTTCTAGATTCCCGCGAGGGACTTTTGGTTCGAGAAACACCACCTGTGCTTATTCTCTGACTCAAGTTCGGATTGTTTTTTTTGGATTAACAGGATGGGTGCCTGTGCAACGTCTTGATTAAAAGGGCTTCAGCAACCGGACGAGGTCCGAAAGTGGTACCTGAGAAAACGGAGAAAAAAGACGTGAGAGAGAAGGAAAATTGCCGGGATTTCCCAAAATCGGGTGATGGTGAAACCTGAAGATCAAAGTCGCTTTTTTGCAAAGGCACGGCAGCCTTCTCTTCTCAACTAGTTTCGAAGCGAAGGCTGGTGGAGGCGGCGGGAATCGAACCCGCGTCCGAAGGTACTACATTCATGCTTCTACATGTGTAGACTGTCTTTTGAATTTCAGATCCAGCGCCGCCGACAGTCAGGCTTCCCTGGATCCAATCTCCCTTAATCTTGCTTTCGGGTCAGGAGCAGTCCCCAAAAGCCAGCCCGCTAACCGTCGCTATCCCCAGGAAGCAGGCCATCCCAAGGTAGCGAGCTGCTTAATTAAGCAGCGATTGCCAGTTCGTTGTTGGCGTTTGTGTTTGTTTCCATCTTTTTACGTGGTGATGGAGCCACGACATGCCACATGAGTCTCGTAACCCCCGTCGAGCCCATTCGCCCCCATTGAGGTTATTTGTATTTTAACACATTCCAGGTATTTTGGCATCTCAGTCCGTGCATGCGGGAATAAAATGTGATTCACCGGTTTTTCATGGCGCGTTCGATCTCCCTGTCGGCCTCTTTTTTCTTCAGGGATTCTCTTTTTTCGTACTGTTTTTTGCCTTTCGCCAGACCGATTTCGACCTTCGCGTGAGAACCCTTGAAATATATTTTCAGGGGGATAAGGGAATAACCTTTCTGTATCGCCTTGCCATGAAGTCTTGCGATCTCTTTCTTGTGCAACAGGAGCTTTCTTGTCCGCACGGGGTCGTGGTTCATCATATTGCCATGGCGGTAGGGACTGATATGGCAGTTCAGCAGAAAGGCTTCAGAACCTTTGACAATCATATAGCTGTCCAGAAGGTTCGCCTTGCCCTCTCTTAACGACTTCACTTCAGTCCCTTTAAGCATAATTCCGGCCTCTACCCGTTCTTCTATGAAATATTCGTGAAAGGCTTTTTTATTCTGTGTGATTATTTTCATTAAAAAAATTCAATATCCTCTTTAAGTTAATTTATACAAGCGGCCAGCCTTGAGAGATTAAGTCAGTCTCCATTTTCCGGGTTCCATCGACACTTTCATCGCTTTTTTAAACATCACCTGAAATTCCTCGCGGGAGACCTCTTTTGCCCCCATGCTGATAAGATGCTCCGTAGGCACCTGGCAATCAATTAATTGATATCCCTTTTCGATCAAATACCCGACGAGCTTGACCAGGGCAACCTTGGAAGCATCTTTCATTTCTGAAAACATGGACTCTCCAAAATAAACGGCTCCCATCGCAACGCCATAAAGTCCGCCAACCAGTGATCCATCACGCCAGACCTCAACTGAATGCGCGTAGCCCAATTCATGAAGACGGCTGTACGCCTTTATCATTTCATCCGTAATCCAGGTGCCTTCTTCCTTTCTTCCCCTGCCTGCCGCGCAATTTCCGATGACCATGTCAAACGCAACATCCATCGTTACACTGTATATTCCTTTTTTTATTATCTGCCTGAGACTCCTTGAGACCCTGAGTTCTTCCGGTATTAAAATAAGGCGCGGATCAGGAGACCACCAGAGAATGGGGGAACCAGCCGAATACCAGGGGAAAACACCCAGACTATACGCCAGAAGGAGACGCTTCTCGCTAAGGTCTCCCCCAACGGCCAGCAGTCCGTTTTCCTCCGCCATTTCAGGTGGGGGGAATGCCATGTCTTCCGCCAGCCGAAAAACAGTCATGCCGGAAAAGAAGGCGCTGAATGCCGATTAAGAGAGGGGCACACTACGAATAACGAAAGAATAGCCGGTCTCCTTTTAGATCAACAACGACCTTTCCACCCTTCTTTAATTTTCCGAAAAGTATCTCTTCGGAAAGTACATCCTTGATTTCCGTCTGTATGAGACGTGCTAACGGACGCGCGCCGTTTAACGGGTCAAAGCCCTTATGCGACAGCCAGGTCATCGCCTTACTGGAAAGCGATATCGTTATTTTCTTCGCGACCAACTGCTGTTCAAGTTCTTTTATGAATTTGGCAACAACCTTTTTCATTATGCCGGGAGTCAACTGGTCGAAATCAATGATGGCATCGAGCCGGTTTTTAAATTCAGGGTTAAAAAGCTTATTGACCGCGTCTTTCCCTTTTGAACCGGCATCCCCGCTCCTGTCCCCGAATCCTATTACACTACGGCTCATATCACTCGCCCCAGCATTAGAAGTCATGATCAGGATCACATTTCTGAAGTCGGCTTTTTTGCCGTTATTGTCCGTCAATGTGGCATAATCCATAACCTGGAGCAGTATGCTGAATATGTCGGGATGGGCCTTTTCTATTTCATCCAATAGCAGGACACTATAAGGTTGCTTCCTTACGGCATCCGTTAATAGTCCACCCTGGTCAAAGCCCACATACCCGGGGGGAGCACCGATAAAGCGGGAGACCGCATGCTTTTCCATATACTCACTCATATCAAAACGCAGAAATTTAACACCCAGTGTGGATGCCAGTTTTTTTGCAACTTCGGTCTTACCCACACCTGTAGGCCCGGCAAACAGGAAGGATCCAATCGGGTTATCAGGCGACCCCAGTCCGGCCCTGCTCCTTTTAATGGCCGCGGCCAGGAAGTTTATCGCCCTGTCCTGTCCGAACACATCGCGCTTCAGGTCAGCCTCAAGATTATTCAGCCTGTCCATATCCGAGGCCGAAATATTCCTGGAGGGGACCTTCGCGATCTTTGCGACAACCGACTCGATCTCGGCCACACCAACCGTTTTTTTGGACCTGTACGCCGGAGAAAGCTTTAATACCGCGCCGGCCTCGTCCATAACATCAATGGCCTTGTCAGGCAGAAACCTGTCGCTGATGTATTTCGCGGAAAGTTCCGCCGCGGCCCTAAGCGCGTTTTTCGTATATTTCGTACCATGAAAAACTTCGTAATATGTCTTCAGTCCGTTAAGTATGTCAATGGTCTCCCCAATACCAGGCTCCTGAACTTCTATCTTCTGGAAGCGTCTTGAGAGTGCGCGGTCTTTTTCAAAGAAATTCCTGTATTCTTCATAGGTGGTGGCCCCGATACAACGCAGTTTTCCGGAGTTCAGCAGCGGTTTAAGGATATTAGAGGCATCAAGCGAACTGCCGCTCGTCGATCCCGCACCGACAACAGTATGTATCTCATCTATAAAAAGAATCGCGCCGGGTATCCTTTCAATGTCTCTCAGTGTCGCCTTCAGCCTGGCTTCAAAGTCACCCCTGTATTTTGTTCCGGCCAGCATAGCGCCCATATCCAGCGAATATATACTGGTGGTCCTCAGAGCAGAGGGAACATCCTTTTTGTATATCCTTAATGCCAGGCCTTCCGCGATTGCGGTCTTTCCGACGCCGGGCTCGCCAACGAAGATAACATTATTTTTTCTGCGCCTGCTGAGCACCTGAATAGTTCTTGTCAGCTCTGTTTCACGGCCGATAAGATGATCGATTGATCCCTTCGCGGCCTTTTCGTTCAAATTCACGGTAAAAAGAGTGAGTGGGTCCCTTAACGGCGCCCTTCTATCTCCCTTGCCGGCGACTTCGGATTCATTCGATCCCGTCCTTTTCTGCTCACCGGATATCTTTGATATCCCGTGGGAGATATATTCCATCACATTTAACCGCGTGACGCCGTGTTCTTCGAGATAATGCACCGCATGAGAATCCTCTTCCAGGAAGATCGAGATCAGCAGGTCTCCGGCATCGGCCTCCTGTTTCTCCGCCGACTGAACATGGTCTATGGCCCTTTTGATAACACGCTGGAAGCCGACGGTAGGCTGGGGATAAAAATGTGTTTTCTGTGAGATTTTAGGAATATGCTCACTAAAAAACTTTTTTATCCCGGATTTCAGCGTCTGAACATTGCCACCGCAATTCGTAATTATATCGATGCCGAATTCATCATGGATGACGGCGAAGAGTATATGTTCCACAGTCAAATATTCATGTCTCTTCTGGGCTGCGTCCCTGATTGTGGACTCAATAATCAATTCCAGCTCTTTATTTATCATTCTTTCTCCATAGTGCATTTCAGTGGGTACTGGTTCTGCCGCGCAAGTTCATGTACACGGGCTGTCGTTGTCTCCGCAATCTCCCGTGTAAAAACACCGGCCAGCCCAATCCCGTTTTTATGCACGTTCAGCATAATCCGGACGGCTTCAACCGGAGACTTCCGGAAAACAGTCTCAAGTATATATACAACAAAATCCATGGTTGTATAGTCGTCATTGAGAAGCAGCACCTTGAATAACGCTGGTGATTTCGTGCTTTCGCTGACGCCGATATCGCTTTTTTCTTTTAATTTGTGGTCTGTAATACCCATATTCAGTCCTTGATTGCAAAGATTATTCAGTTCGCCCTTAAAAGGCCCTTATAATGATATTTTACCATATTTTTATTCACACAATTCCAAAAATCATCAATCCGGAAAACGCCCGGGATAACTCATTATGGAATGGGCCTTTCAGAGGACAATATCAGGGCCCCACCTTAAGCTTGCCGGCGCTTATCCCCGCTAAAATTGTCCTGTGCTGCATTCTGACCCTATCAACCAGCACCTTATTAAAATCGTCCTTGCCAAAAAGGTCCCTATATTCCGTGGCCTTCGAAAATAAAACCTGGCCCCCACTAAAAACGTTTGTGACTATCTGGGCCTTATCAACTCCAATGTCCTCTGTCTGCACATGCAGCTTTCTGCCTTCATAGCTAATTTCGTCATTAAGACACAGTTGATAAATGCTGGCTTTTTCGTTTTTCTTCAAAACAGCTGTATCCCCCTGTTTTTCAATCTTATTTAGAGTTTGTGTACTAAAGCCAAAGTTTCCGCCCGTCACCCAGGCAAAACCTAGCTCTATTTAGCCGCCCCGCTGTCTGACAGTGTCATCTATATTATAATTCTTTTAACGGTCATATTAACAGACTCATCTTCTCCAGCATTGGCTGGACGAAATAAAATTGTATACAGGTTTAAAAATACATTATTATAAAAAAATAATGACAGGCACGGATTTCAGGAAAATAAGGCTCTATTCCGTTCCTCTTAACCACAGGGGGATAACCGGGCGCCTTTTAAGCGAAGCAATTAAACATATTCAATGGCCCGATTATTCCGGCATGATGTATATTGCCCCTACCCCCCGGAAGATAAGAGACGCACAGAAAAAATTCCATGAATTAGTTAAAAATCCTTATATACCACCGGCATTCTTCACACTAAAGCAGATATCCAAACACTTCTTTGACATTAAACTGCCCGGCAGATGGCTGCCGAGGCTTTTAACGCCACTGCTGATATCCGGAATCTCCGGTCGAGGCATCGGGTATTCGAGCATACTATCGGACCTGATGAAAGAACTGAAACAGCGCCATCCCTCAAAAGGTATGCCGCTTATCCATCAGGAGCTGACCGAAATCTTCAGGAAATTAGGCATACCCGATGATGCATTAAAAAGACTGTCGGAAGCAATGGAGATATTCGAAAAATACCAGGCCGCTGTTTCCGGTGCTGATTTTTACGACGACGAGGATATATTAAGCTACAGCAGTTCCGTGGCGGCCCGTCTTCTCGACCGGTTTCCGGTATTGATAGCAGACGGTTTTTGCGATATGACAACATCTGAGGAAAATCTGTTCGGAGAACTGGCACGGAAGGCCGAAAGCACCCTGATTTCAGTTCCCCGTGACGGCGGATTATCTGCTGTTTCAGATGGGCTTGTCGATTACTTAAGCTCAAACTTCGACCTGGCCGAAGAGTATCTCGAATAAAATTCCCTAACCGATCTCTCTTATATAAAATACAACGGCATGGAGGAGGAAATCGAGAGCATCGCAAGGCATATCAAAAACCTCTATATAACGGGACATATGAAGACAGAGGATTCGGTAATCGTAACATTCCCTGCAAGTCAGGATTACCCGGAACTGGCCGAGAGGGTTTTTAGCAGATACGGCCTGCCCGCCACAGTCTCACTGAACAGGCCGCCCTCCAGGAGGAGCGCACAGAGGGACGTCCTGTACCTGCTTGAGTCAGTGGCCGAAGATTTTCCGAGGTCGAAATTCACGACTGTATTGATGTCATCCAGCTTTAAAAACATTCCTGAAACACTCCGGAGACGGATACCTTCACTCTCTCTTAAATCCGGCATTATAAAGGGGAAAGAGGCATGGGAGAATTTCAGTTCCTCGATCGAAGACAAATCACTCGCGGAGTCCATGAAAGACGGCATCGCCCGAATATTCAGGACCCTCGGCGGGCTTATTGACATTAAGGCCGCCGCAAGCATTGAGGTCTTCCATGAAGAAACAAAAAAAGTTCTAACGGAACTTGGCTTTGATACCAGCCAGGATGACGCCGATATACTGGAGCATGCCCTGCAGGTTGTCGGTATCATCTCCGAACTGCCGGGTGAAAAGACCATCTCTCTCGGCAGGTATACGGAGTTTCTGAGATATGTTTTAAGCGCGTCAGAATACCGACGGGAAGAAGAAGGGATACAGATAATGGACTTTTCCGAAACAGAAGGGCTTGAACCTGATTATCTTTATTTCTGCGGATTAAAAGACGGCGTCATGCCGTCAAAGCCACGTATAGACCATATACTGCCCGACAGCGTAAGGACGGAATACAGACTGATCAATATGAATAAACACCTTGCCGCGCAGAAACTGAATTTCCTGCGGATCACTGGATCTTCCACGAATACTCACCTGTCCTATCCCGCGGTAGACGGCGACAAGCTCTTTCTGCCTTCGTCGTACCTGCCATGGGGCAGGGATGTCCAGGAGAGCGTATTCGGCGTCTTCTGTCTGGAAGAGCTTCAGACACGAAACGGGACAGAGATGCTTTCAGACTCAATAAAAGAGATCCACCTTGACAAAGCGACGAAAGAGAGACTGCTCGGGCGGGAACTCTCCATGCCGATGCGTGTGACCGACATCGATTATTACAAAAAATGTCCGAGGAGATTTTTCGTCGAAAAGATATTGAATATCGAGCCCCCCGGGATTACCGAATACGAAGTCGAGGCAAAACTACTCGGCACGTTAATACACCGTATCATGGAAAAACTCCTTGACGGCGGCCCAATTGAATCCACTCTGGAAGCCAGGCAGAAGGCGTCATCCATTATCAATGACATAATCAGGGATTATACAATCGACAATTACTGGAAAAAACTGATCAAGGAGGTGTTTCTGGAGATACTTCCGAAGATAGTCGAGCTGGAATCTCAATTTGCAAAAGAAGGTTTCATACCCTACAAGCTTGAACTGAAAACAGAAGAAGAGGTGTTGCCCGGCGTGATGCTAAAGGGGAAGATAGACAGGCTCGACCGCGGAGACGACGCCTTCAGGCTGATAGATTACAAGACCGGCTCCGTTAAAATAGGCTCCGCAATAATCAAAAAAGGAAAAGACCTTCAGCTACCTCTTTATGCCGCAATGCTCAAATCTTCAGGGATGGACATAGAAAAGGCCGGGATTTATTCCCTGAAATAAATCAGCATAAACTGGATTCCCACAAAAAGGGACAAGAACACACTGGATGAATATATAAGCAGCACGCTGGAATACCTGAAAGAGATTATCATGGATATCAGAGAGGGAAGTTTCAGCGCCCTTCCGCTGGAGGAATTCTTCTGTTCAAACTGCGCGGAGTCGCCCTTCTGCCCATACATAAATTCAAAAAACGGGGGTAGGGATGAACAGCTTTCTTGATGCAACAAAGAGCGTAATCATGTCCGCGCCCGCCGGCTCCGGTAAAACCGAACGGCTTTCGCGCAGATACGTAAGCCTTCTTGAAAGCGGCTCCGATCCCGAGAAGATACTGGCTATAACGTTCACTGAAAAGGCGGCGGCCGAGATGAAGGACAGGATATTGAATATCCTGCTGCGGGAAAAACCCGATCTCTTCATCAGGATCAAGGAAAAGATCCCCCTCATGCGGATAACGACAATCCATTCTTTCTTCCGTAAACTGATCACGCGTTTTTCGATGGAACTGGGCCTTGACCCTTCTCTTGACGTGCTCGACGAATTCAGGGCCTCGCAGCTCTGGTCGGAATCGGTTTATGACGCGCTACGTGACGAAAAGGACAGGCCCTCGGTCTTTTTTGAATACCTGAAGAGAAAGGGAATAAAAGGCTGGAGCACATTATACCGGACACTGAAATTAATACATCAAAGACGGCCCTACTCTGAACTGCTGCTGGAGACAGGAAATGAAAGCCTGAGCACTGAAGAGCAACTGATAATCGGCCTGTACGGCAGGTGCCTCGAGAAATATAAAAATAAAAAACTCGATCTGGGAGCGATTGACTTCAATGACATGGAGACACTCGCTTACAGGGCCATCACCACCAACCCTGAATGGTCGAATATACTCTACGCTTTTGACGAACATACAGACCATCTGCTCGTTGACGAATTCCAGGACACAAGCTCCATCCAGTGGAAGATAATCGATAAACTGACGGAGGAATGGCGCTCGGGGCTCGGGGCTAAACGGTCTGAAGGAAAAACCCCGACCATCTTTCTGGTAGGGGATGAAAAACAGTCCATTTATATGTTCAGGGGCGCTAATGTCGCGGTATTCCATGAAGTAAAAAACAGGCTCGAGGAGTGGCTCGGTGACGAGGCCCTATATCTCGAGGCGAAAGACAATTACAGGAGCCTTCCAGGTATAATAAACTTCGTTAACGGCCTGTTTGAGCATTTAATGAAGGGCTCGCCGACGGAGTCGTGGCGGACTGAATACTCGGCTTTCACTTCAACGAGAGAAGGGGACGGGACCATCCAGCTTCTCATTATCGGGCACGAGAAGAATTCCAGGCAGACCCGAATAAAAGAAGCCTCCCTTATCGCTGGGAAGATCCTTTCGATAGTCGGGAAAATCGAGATTCACACCGGGCCCGCCAAAAGAAAGTGCGGCTACGCCGACATCGCGATATTACTGAGGAACCGCTCCCATCTTTCGGCATTCGAGAACGCGCTTGGAGAAAATAACATTCCTTACATCGTTGCCGGCGGCATAGGTTTTTATGACGAGCATGAAGTAGCGGTCCTGCGAGAGCTTGTCTCGTTTTTTGTCGATCCGTATGACGACTTCAGTCTCTCCGCCGTATTAAGAAGTCCCCTGTTCGGGTTCACCGGGGCAAAGCTCTACGGCATTCTGTCCGACAAAGGAACGTCCCTGTACGAAAACATGAAAAAATCAAACGCGGCTTATGTTAAAAAGGCGCTTTCGACACTTGAAACGTACCTTTCAAAAACACACGGCATGCCGATGACACTGGTTATTGAGGAATTCCTGACCGGGACAGGCGGATGGAAAATATTCTGGGAGATGCAGCGCCATGCCAACATAAAAAAATTCCTGAGAATTATCGAGCATTATGAATCAAAAGGACTGTCACTGATAGAGATCAAGGAAAATCTCATCCGGTCCAGAAAGAGCAACGAGTCAAAGGCAAACGTCAACGCGGAAAAACTTGACGCAGTCAGGATCATGACTGTTCACGGGGCCAAGGGACTCCAGTTTCCCGTGGTATTTCTGCCCTCGCTCGACGAAGAAACAGCATCAAAAAGCGGCCCTGTACTCATCGACGAGATCGACGGGGAGATAAGATTCGCATACGAAGAAGACTATTCAGGGAGAAGAAAGAACCCATTCTTCGAACTGCGCGCGCAGAAAGAGAGGGAAGAAGAAAAACGCCTTTTTTACGTGGCGGTTACAAGGGCGATGGACCACCTGTTTATGTCGGGCGCGATAAAAGAAGACAAGGGGAAACTGAAGATAAACGGCAAACTCGCCTTTATTGAAAGCGCCTTCCCCAATGCGATCTCGGGAACAAATGAATACAGCAACATCTTCGATGTCATAAGAGAAGGTGATCCGGCGTCCACGGTTAAAAGATCCGGTGTCATCTTCAGCCCTGATTCCAAAAGGTTTTTTGCAGAGCCGGTATATACCGATGAAATCTCTCTCTCCTCAAAGACACCGCAATGGATCAGTGTGACGGAAGATATCGAGATAAGAACGAAACACGGCGAAGACTGGCTCGCCCTCGGGATCGTATTCCACAGGCTTTTCGAGGAAATATCAAAAGGCGTCATAGACTACAGTGAGATCGCCGGCCGGACCGATATCCTCCTTTCGAAGGAATTCACGCTCAGGAAGCGGATCGAAAAATACAGAAAGATAATACTTAATGACTTCAAAAAACTCGATAATTCAGGACTACTTGGCGAGATAGTATTACCACGGGATAATTACTATACCGAGCTGCCGTTTACACTCCAGAAAGGGAACATGATATATAAAGGAAGGATCGACAGGATAATAATAAAAGACGACATCATTTATATATATGACTACAAAACCTTTCCGGTAAGCGACAGGGAGATGGAAGCACTGATGGATAAATACAGATTTCAGTTAAACATCTACAGTGAGGCATGCAGGAATTTATTTTCCGGAAAAACAGAAAGCTTTATTGTTTTCACCCACAAACCAGTCTGCATTGGATAACATCCATCCTGACCGGACAATTCCAAAAGGTTGCTCCAGGCTGAACAGGTTTAAACAAAAACGGTTCTTCCAGGTTTAGCCTGAAAGCCCACTCTAAAATGAGTGGTCCGACAACAAATCGCTTAATTTATTTAAAATTTATCGATAATATGATATCCTGACTTAACAGTAAAAAGCGGGTAGGGGAAAGAATTTGACAGGAGTTTAAGAGATAAAGCCTGCTGTTACCTGTAACCCCGCAGAAACATTGAATTATATGTCTTCAGATCCGTAAGACCCTTTGGTATCAGCACAAAAAACCCGTGAAACATCAGTAATATAGGGACATTTCAC